>CADAER010000064.1:0-14301 GCA_902787025.1 Oscillospiraceae bacterium
CGAGAACATCAGGGCGCTTTGTTGTGATATTGTCAACGCCGATTGCAAGCAGTCTGCACTGGATTATTTTGTTATCCGCGGTCCAGGCGGAGAGCAGAAGACCGTTTTTGTGAAGAGTTTTGCAGAGAGTTTCGGAAACATTTGAATACTGGCAGTTAAGACCAATCGCGCCGCACTCTTTGATTTTCGCGCACAGAGCCTCGGCGTTTTTTTCTGTTCCGGGTTTGTCGGAAATCGCGGAACCGTTGAGGAAATAAGGAAGAGACGAGTTGTTTTTCACGGTTTCGCACCAGTCAACGCCTACTCCCGTAAAAAAGGCTCTTTCAGAAAGATTGTATTTTTCAACAAGTTTATCGACAGCGGGCAGATTTTTTACGCTCTTCATGTCAAGGTTGATTTTGCAGGTATCGCTTACCGAAACGGCACGGAGTATATCGTCAAGTTCGGTGCCTTCATTTTGCGACGGAGATTCTTTATGAATAACACAGGGCGAACCGTCGGGGCGGAACGAGACATCTATCTCAACAACCTGAGCGCCGTAAGCGACAAGTTTCTCAACGGACTCAACCGAATTGTTGACGGTGTTGAGCGCTCCTGCGTGACAGGTAACGGTAAAGTCCTCGGGAAGATCAAGCGGATTCCTGCTTATTCTGTTGAGCAGTTTATTAATCTGAAAAGCATTTTCGAGTTTTATTCTTATTGATTTCGCGTCACTCATCAAGACACCTTGCTTTACTTTAAAATACTTTATTATTATTACATTGATTTTTTTTAATGTCAATGATATTATATAACAAATTACTTTCACGGCGGCTGTTTTTTGTGCAGTCCTATAAAATCACTTTAGCGTGGTAATATGGTAATTGACTGAAATAATAAGATATGTTATTATTTGAGAGTCAAATCATATCAAAGAATAATCCGAACGGAGAAACATTATGGCACAGATTCCCGACTTTCTCGCGAAAGAAGATGAACTCGGTATAAGCCTGCCCCTGCTTTTCGAAAGCCGCGGCTACAAAAAATACCGTATGTCCAAATTTGAGGAATACAGTTTTTATTCCGACAACAGAAAATTCCTGACCGACGACGGTGTTATTGCATTCAACAACGCCGACGGCCGTCTTATGGCTTTGAAGCCCGACATCACTCTTTCAATAGTCAAAAACGCGAAGTTAAGCGAAAAGCTGACTAGGCTTTACTACAACGAGAGCGTTTTCAGAATTTCAAACGCTGCGAAGGATTTCCGTGAAATCAAGCAATGCGGCATTGAGGTTCTCGGAGACATCGACTCTTACATTACGAGCGAGGTTATCCTTCTCGCGGCAAAAAGTCTTGAAATGATTGACCGCAACTACTCCGTTTCGGTTTCGCACAACGACATTGTTCTCTCACTCATTGATGACTGCGATATTTCAATAGCAGACCGCAAAAGGCTTGCCGGCTGCATAGGCGGCAAGAACACGCACGATTTCAGAAGGATCTGCCGGGAGTGCGGAATCAGTGACGAAACGGCTGATAAAATAACATCCCTGTTTACGATAGATATGCCGATAAACGATGCCATCGGCAGAATTGAGGCACTTGTTGACACGGAAAAAACAGTAAACGCTTTAAACGAACTCAAAACGCTTTGCAAGACTCTTTCCGCCTGCGGTATTGCCGACAAAATCAACATCGATCTGTCGGTTACTCAGCACATAGATTATTATAACGGTATTGTTTTCCGCGGTTATGTCGAGAAGGCTCCCGCCGCCGTTCTTTCGGGCGGAAGATACGACCTTCTGGCGAGAAAAATCAGAGACAATATCGGCGCTATCGGTTTCGCGGTTTATCTTGATAATCTGAATCTCTATTACCGCAAAACCCGCGAGTATGACACGGATATTCTCATTATCAACAAAGACAGCGGCAATACGGATAAGCTTATATCACTCGCAAACGGTTTTTGCAGTGAAGGCAAAAGTGTATGTGTCGAACGCGAAAAGCCCGATTCATACCGCTGCCGCGCAACATACATTTTCGAAAACGGAGAACTCACGGAGGAAGAAAAATGCTGAACATCGCTTTGCCCAAAGGGAGACTGGGCGACAAGGTTTATAATCTGCTTGCGAATATAGGCTATGATTGCAGTGAGATTTACGATGACAACCGCAAGCTTATTTTCAGAAACGAAAAAAGCGGCGTATGCTACCTGCTTGTAAAGCCCTCCGATGTTGCGATTTATATTGCCCACGGCGCGGCGGATATTGGAATAGTAGGCAAGGATATCCTTGAAGAGGACAAGCTTGACCTTTATGAACTGCTTGACCTGAAACTCGGCAAGTGCAATATGTGCGTTGCCGCTCCCGAAAATTATATCGAAGACCTTGACAGACCGCTGAGAGTGGCGACGAAATTCACTAACATCGCGAAAAACTACTATCTTTCGCTCAACCGTGAAATAGAGATTATCAAATTAAACGGCTCAATAGAAATCGCTCCCCTGCTCGGTCTTTCGGATGTTATTGTTGACATTGTCGAAACAGGCACAACTCTGCGTGAAAATCATCTGAAAGTCTATGAAACCATAATGCCGATAAGCGCGAGACTTATCGCGAATAAATCTTCCTACAAATTCAAAAACGCCGAAATACTCGACCTTGTAACCAAACTCGAAAAGGAGCTGGCTGAAAATGATTAAAATAATCGATATAAACAACGCTTCGGAAAAAGATATTCTCACAAGAGACATAAAGCTTGAAAGCGGCGTAGAAGGCACTGTCGCGGAAATAATAGAAAACGTCAAAACGAACGGCGACAGAGCGCTTCTTGACTACTGCGAAAGGTTTGACGGAGCAAGACCGATGAGCCTTGTTGTGACGGAAGAAGAAATGACCGAAGCGATAAGAACGGTTGAACCCGCTCTGCTTGAGGTTATTACTTCCGCGAAACTTAATATTGAAAACTATCACAAAAAGCAGGTCCGCGAAGGTTACAGAACCCGCGAAGGCGTTGGAATGATTTTAGGGCAGAAAATAACCCCTCTCAAAAGAGTCGGCGTTTATGTGCCCGGTGGAACGGCGAGCTACCCCTCCACCGTTCTTATGGATGTCGTTCCCGCGAAGATAGCGGGAGTTGAAGAGATTATTATGACCACTCCCTGCGGAAAAGACGGCAAAATCGCTCCGGCAATCCTTGCCGCCGCCAAAATAGCGGGAGTGGATAAAGTCATCAAATCAGGCGGCGCTCAGGCAGTAGCGGCTCTCTGCTACGGAACCGAGAGCGTTCCGAAGGTTGATAAAATAGTAGGTCCCGGCAATGTTTATGTCGCGACTGCAAAAAGAATGCTTTACGGGCTTGTTGATATCGATATGATAGCGGGACCGAGCGAAATACTTGTTGTTGCCGATGAAAACAGCAACCCGAGATTCGTTGCAGCCGATATGCTCTCCCAGGCGGAACACGACAAACTAGCATCTGCTGTTCTTGTCACAAACAGTCAGACTCTCGCAAATGAGGTGGCACAGGAAATCGAAAAGCAGCTCGCTGCCCTGCCCCGTCAGGAAATTGCCCGCGCTTCGATTGAAACAAACGGCAAAATCATAATCGTCAAAGATATCTTCGAGGCGGTTGACATTGCAAACAGAATTGCTCCCGAACACCTTGAACTCTGCGTTGAAGATCCTTTCGGAATGCTTGACAGAGTTCAGAACGCGGGCTCCGTGTTTCTCGGCAGAAACAGTCCGGAGGCTCTCGGAGACTATCTTGCGGGGCCGAACCATACTCTGCCTACATCCGGAACGGCAAGATTCAGTTCAGCGCTCTCGGTTGACGATTTCATCAAAAAAGTTCAGTATATCTATTATGACGCCAAGGCTCTTGAATATGTCAAAGACAGCATTGAGATTTTTGCCGAGGCGGAAGGTCTGCACGGTCACGCAAGAAGTGTGACAATTCGTTTTGAGGAAGAAAACAATGAGTAAGTTTTTAGCGCCGGATTATGAGTCGCTTGTGCCTTATACTCCGGGAGAACAGTTGAATTACAAAGTAATAAAGCTCAACACAAACGAGTCCCCTTTTCCGCCTTCTCCAAAGGTCAAAGATGCTGTAAGCGGTGAGCTGATTGACAGGCTACGTCTTTACTCCGACCCTGAAGTAAAGCAGTTGAGAAAAGCGATAGCCGACGAGTTCGGACTTGACGCGGAAAATGTTTTTGTCGGAAACGGCAGCGACGATGTGCTCGCGTTTTCGATTATGGGCTTCTGCGGCAGAGGCGGCGAAATGTGCTGCCCCGACATTTCATACGGATTCTACCCCGTTTATGCCGATATTTTCGGCGTGAATCTTGAGGAAATACCGCTTGAAGACGATTTCAGCATTGACGCGAAAAAATACTGCAACAAAGGCAAAACTGTTGTTATCGCAAATCCGAATGCTCCGACAGGGCTCGCTCTTTCGTCTGATGATGTTGAAATGATAATAGCTTCCAACCCGGATAATGTTGTTATCATAGACGAAGCGTATATGGATTTCTGCAAAACAAGCTGTGTTGACCTTGTCAGGAAATACAGTAATCTTCTTGTGTGCAGAACATTTTCAAAAAGCCATTCCCTTGCGGGTATGCGCGTGGGCTACGGTCTCGCCCAGAAAGAACTGATTGACGACCTCAACAAGTTAAAATTCTCGTTTAACCCCTACAATATGAATTCCGTTGCCATAGCGGCGGCTTCGGCGGCAATCGCGGACAATGATTATTATTCGAAAAATACGGATAAGATAATCGAAACCCGTGAAAAGACGAAAGCCGAACTCGCGGCAATCGGTTTTGAGGGAACGGACTCAAAATCAAACTTTCTGTTTGAAAAGCATAAAACGATTCCTGCCGAAACGCTGTATAAAGAATTGCGCAAAAAAGGAATTCTCGTTCGTTATTTCTCGAAGCCGAGAATCAGCGATTATCTGCGTATAACCGTCGGCTCGCAGGAAGAAATGGACGCGCTTATATCTGCGCTTAAAGAAATCATAAAGGAGCTGTCATAATGAGAACAGCCGAAATCAAAAGAACAACAAAAGAGACGGATGTTTCGCTTTACCTGAACCTTGACGGCAGCGGCAAAAGCGAGATTGATACGGGTTGCGGCTTTTTTGACCACATGCTCACGCTTTTCGCGAGCCACGGCAGACTTGACCTCAATGTGAAATGTGACGGCGACACCTATGTTGATTACCACCACTCTATTGAGGATATCGGAATCTGTCTCGGTCAGGCGTTTGCAAAGGCCATCGGCGATAAAAGAGGAATACTCCGCTACAGCAGTATAGTAATACCGATGGATGAAACTCTTATTCTCGTAAGCCTTGATATAAGCGGACGGTCGCAGCTGAATTTTGATGTTGCTTTACCGACTCCGACCGTCGGCGGTATGGACACCGAGCTTGTCGAAGAGTTTTTTGTTTCATTTGTCAGGAACGCGGATGTAACTCTGCATATTAAAGAATTTGCAGGAAAAAACACGCACCACATCATCGAGTGCATATTCAAGGCGTTCGGACGAGCGATTTGCAAGGCTGTATCGGAAGACGCGACAATCGGCGGAGAGATTCCTTCAACGAAAGGCTTGCTGTGAGGTAATATATGATAGCGATTATAGACTACGGATGCGGAAACCTTTTTTCACTTTCGCGTTCCCTGCAATTTCTCGGAATTGAAAGCAAAATAACGGGTGACGCCGACGAAATCTCAGATGCGGATAAAATAATTCTTCCCGGCGTAGGCGCTTTCGGCGATGCCGCAGATAAGTTGAGAGCCACAGGTCACGCGGAACTTCTGAAAAAGCTCGCAGGTGAAGGCAGATACATTCTCGGAATCTGTCTCGGTATGCAGTTGTTGTTTGAAAAAAGCTATGAATACGGCGAACACGACGGGCTCGGTCTGCTTGAAGGCGGAGTTTACGCTCTTGACGAGGATATCAGCGGACTTAAAGTTCAGCATATGGGCTGGAACAAGCTTGATATTCCGAATACGGCGTTGATGTGCCCGCGGTTGTCGGCAGGAACAATGTTTACGGAACCCAGTTTCATCCCGAAAAAAGCGGAGAGAGAGGACTTGCTCTGCTGAAAACTTTCGCAGAACTTTAACGGAGAATCAATATGGAAATATTTCCCGCAACAGATATAATAGGCGGCAAGGTTGTCAGACTTGTAAAAGGCGATTACAATCAGATGACTGTTTACGCCGACAGCCCTGCCGAAATGGCTGAAGAATTTATAAAATCCGGCGCGCGCAATTTACATATCGTTGACCTTGACGGAGCGAAATCGGGTTCACCTGAAAATTTCGAAAAAATACGCGAGGTCGCAAAAATCGAAGGACTTTTTACCGAAGTGGGCGGAGGCATAAGGAACGAAGAAAGAATCGAAAGTTACCTTTCTCTGGGGGTAAACAGGGTTATTCTCGGCACCGCGGCTGTAAAAGATTACCCGTTTCTTGAAAGAGCCGTTAAAAAATACGGAGAAGCGATTGCTGTCGGAGTGGACGCGAAAAACGGAATGGTCGCCGTCGGAGGCTGGCTTGAAACAACGGATATCAGTTCCGTGGAATTCTGCAAAAAGCTTCGCGACACAGGAGTAAAGACGGTTATTTACACCGACATTTCAAAAGACGGAATGCTTTCGGGGACTAATCTTGAAGTGTTCGCTCTTCTTAATGAAATCGAGGGATTGAACATCGTCGCTTCTGGCGGAGTAACTTTTGAAGATGAAATAAAAGCGCTTCGCGATATGAACATATACGCAGCGATTGTTGGCAAGGCTGTTTACGAGAAAAAGCTCGACCTTGCGAGAGTTATCAAAATTGCCGACGGAGGTAGTGCGGATTGATTACAAAAAGAATAATACCCTGCCTCGATGTTCGCGACGGCAGAGTTGTAAAAGGCGTTAATTTTGAAGGAATAAAGGATGTCGCCTCCCCTGTTGATATGGCGAAATTCTATAACGAGAGCGGAGCGGATGAACTTGTATTTTATGACATTACCGCTTCACATGAAGGACGAGCGCTTTTCACCGACATATTGAAACAGGCGGCTTCGGAGGTTTTTATTCCCCTGACGGTTGGCGGCGGAATTAATACGCTTGACGACTTCGACAGAGTGCTGAAATGCGGAGCGGACAAGGTCAGCGTAAATTCAGGTGCGATAAAGAATCCCGAACTCATCGGCAAAGCCGCAAAAAAATACGGCGACCAGTGCGTTGTCCTTTCGATGGATGTCAAAAGAGTTGACGGTCAGTTCAGGGTATTTCAGAACGGCGGGCGAATCGACACCGGGATCGACGCTCTTGAATGGGCTGTTTACGGGCAGAAGAACGGAGCCGGCGAGCTTGTGGTAAACAGTATTGATACCGACGGAGTCAAGAACGGCTTTGATATTGAAATGCTGAAAGCAATTTCCGACCTTGTAACAATACCCGTAATCGCAAGCGGCGGAGCGGGTAAAAAAGAAGATTTTCTCGACCTGTTCAACGCCGATGTCGCAGACGCGGGACTTGCCGCTTCAATCTTCCATTTTAAGCAGGTAAACATCAGAGAACTGAAACTCTACCTTCGCGAAAACAATATTGAAATGAGGAAATGAAAATGATTGATTTAAAATACAATTCAGACGGACTTATTCCCGCAATCGTGCAGGACCACTACACAAAAAAAGTGCTTATGCTCGCTTATATGAACGCGGAAAGTCTTGATATCAGTATAAAAGAAGGTTATACCTGCTTTTTCAGCCGTTCAAGGCAGGAGCTTTGGAGAAAGGGAGAGACATCCGGCAACAAGCAGAAAATCGTTTCAATCAGAACAGACTGCGACTGCGACACGCTTCTGATTGATGTAATCAAGAGCGGTCCCGCCTGCCACACGGGCAGTGAAAGCTGTTTTTTCAATGATATAGTTGAAAGCGAAGACGAGCAGTTTTCATACGAAAACCTTTACAAGATGCTTGTAGGCAGAAAGGTTGAAAAAAAAGAGGGTTCATACACAACCTATCTTTTTGAGAAGGGAATTGACAAAATTCTCAAAAAAGTGGGCGAGGAATGCACTGAGGTTATCATCGCCGCGAAGGGCGGAGACAAAGAGGAAACAGTATTTGAGATTGCCGACCTGATTTATCACATTACCGTTATGATGATTGAACAGGGAATAACAATTGACGAGGTAACATCCGAACTCGCAAAACGCCACATTGTTGACCATAAAGTAAAGCAGGAAAAAATGCAGTAAACAATAAGCAAAGCACGGACTTGCCAAAGCAAGCCCGTGCTTTATTATTACTGTTGCTGACTCTTTATAAATTCATCAATAGCGTGCCATAAATCCGTTGCGGTAAACCAGATTACAAAATTTGCTACCAGTTCGAGAATTATGTTTTCAAAGATTGAGCCCATTTTGTATCCCGTGTCGCTGCCTATGCCCGCATAAGTGTTTTCGCCGTCATAGCTTATGCAGAAAATGCTCAGCGAGTGAGGAGGAATCGACTGACTGATTTTATTGTTGATTACCGTAACTTTCTGATACCGCGGCGAAACAACGCCGTTGAGGATGCCGAACCTGTTGGCAAGGTTGAACAGTCCGCTGCCGATATATCTCTGCTCGGCGATGGGATCGAGTTTTGAAAAACCGTTTAAATTGATATTGACATTTTTGGATTCGCCCGATGAGTTGACAACATTGACATAAATCTGTTTTGTTTCGGGATTAATGCTGACAACCTGGAATACGTCATCCGTCATGCCGCTTAATGTGCTGTTCAGAACACCTGTGCCTGTGTTGTTCATATATAACTGCTGAACATAATAACTCGGAGTTCTGACGACTTCGTTTGAATTGAACCATATAAGATTTGGAGCCCACTGCGTGTAGCCCTCACGAGCGAAAAGAGGAGCGTAACAAGCCATCTCGACTATATCGCCGTTTCTCACAAGGTTTATCATATGCACGGCTTCATCAACCGCAACCTGAAGATTGTTCTTTGTTATCTGTTCGCCGCCGCTTCTGTGAACGGCATATTCACCGACAAACACCTTTGCGCCGTCGCGGCTGTAGCTGTCGTATTTATCTTCCATTACATAAGGCCACCAGGTCGGAACATAGTAGTGTTCGTCAACTATTGTGTCTTTATATTTTTCATTGACAAGTTCCCAGGCGTAGTCGTGTTCAGGGCCGTCCGCCGAAGTGCCCGCTGATGAAATAACCGTTATTTCGGGATGTTCGCGCTTAATTGCGTTGTAGATGACATCGAATCTGTCCCAATAGTTTTCCATCCAGTTTTCATTGCCGACACCGAGATACTTCATATTGAACGGTTCGGGGTGGCCGTTTTCCGCTCTTATCGCGCCCCAGTATGTATCTGTTGAGCCGTTCGCGTATTCTATTAAGTCCATAATATCCTGAATATGCTGTTCCATTTCGGGACTGTCAATGTCATATTTCCAGTCGCCCCTGCCCTGACACATAAGACCCGCGTGAACGATGGGAAGCGGCTCCGCGTCAAGATAATCGCAAAGGCAGAAATATTCATAGAAACCGACAGCAAGGCTCTGGTTATATCCCCAGATATTCGGAATCTGTTCGCGGTCCTCAAGCGGTCCTATTGTTTTTTTCCAGTTATAGGCGTAATCCCAGTCATAGGCGCCTTCAACAAGACAGCCGCCGGGAAAACGCATAAACGCGGGATTCAGTTCTTTGAGCGCCTGAACAAGGTCTGCGCGAAGGGTGGAGTTCTTCCACATTTCATCTCCGTAACCGAAACTGTTATGTGAGACAAGCATAAAGAAATCCACATCGACACCCTGCGGAACCGAAAGCTGTAAAATTGTATATGCGGTCTGCGAGGGTTTTATTACTGTTGAATATTTTTTGAATCCGCCTTCAATATCAAATGACACGGATGCGACATCTTTTTCTTTTTCATTGATGAAAGAGGCGGAAATCGCGCATTTCCTGCTGCTTCTCGCATAGAATGAGAAGTCATATCCGACTCCTTTTTCAAGATAGATGCCGTTTGTCATATCGGTATCGGGATAGCCGTAGTTTTTAACAACACAGTCTGTGTTTGCGTGCAGATAGTTGGGGTTGGTTTCACTCATCGGCTCATCTGTTAAAAGGAAAGCCTCGCCGGATGATATTTCCCAGCCGGTCATTCTGCAATCGTAATCGGGTGCCCACGCGAGTTTCTGCTCGAAGGAATTGTTTCTTATAAGGTTTGAACTCAATCCGCCGTCCGCGGCAAAGTTGATATCCTCAAAGAAAATACCGAAAAGATTACCGCTTATCGGTTTGTATTCGCCCGCTCCGTCAACATCAATAACGGCGGCGTTGCCCGCGGCTGAAACCGTGTTATGAGAAAAGACGCAGGTAATAAGCGAAATAACAAGAACTACGCAAAGTATAGCTTTGAGTTTTTTCATAAATTCCTCCCGATATTATCTGAAATAACCGATGTAATTTATTTTCAGTTCGTCATCTTTGAAAAGATGCGCGTAAAGGTCAACAAAGTAGTCGTCCGTCATTCCGGCAATATAGTCAACAACAATCTGATCCGGCGGAGTCTGCTCATAGGGAACAGTTCTTTCATAATGCGCCTTGTTCACATATTTAATATGGTGAGTGAAAATCGGCGAATCGTGATTTTGGCTTTTCAAATCGTCAAGAAGACGGTCATACAGTTTTTCCATCATTGGCTTGACAGTGCCGTTGACAGCGGTTTTGATGCGTTCGTCATTGTATATCAATCTGTAATTATCTGCCTTTGCTTTTTTAAGTGCCTCAAAATGAGTTTCATCCATTTTGATATAAGGTTTTCCGTAGCTGTTTTCGACAATGTTGACAATGAGATTATTTATAAACTCGGCATTGGTGGAGCCTATGGCGCTTTTTTCGAATTCATCTTCACCGATTATCTTTGCCCTTGCGGCATCCTGACGGTCTTTGCCCAAATAGGCTATGATATCGGAGATACGCATTACACAGCCCTCAAGCGTTGAAGGAACAAGTTTTCTGACATTTTCCTTACTTATATAGCAACCTTCAATCTGTCTGTCAAACTCCGTAAAATCATCAAGCGGCGAAGGTCTGTATTCGCTTTTTTCGATTTCGCCGTCGTGAGCGGCAATTCCGCTTAAGGTCTGTAATGAAATATTATAAGGGAAAATCGAATCCAGCACACGGACGGAATGGATATTATGACTGAAATGTCTGCCTGCGTGAGCGAAATAAAGTTCATCGAGTATCTTCTCACCCGCGTGACCGAACGGAGTGTGACCGATATCGTGCCCGAGAGCGATTGCTTCAATTAAATCTAGGTTAAGATTAAGCGCCTTGCCGATTGTGCGGGCAATTCTCGAAACGAGCTGAACATGAAGAGCTCTCCGGCTGATGTCATCGTTTTTATAGAAAGAAAAGACCTGTGTTTTATCCGCGTATCTGTTGTAAAAGGGACAGTGTATGATTTTGTCGCAATCGCGGATAAATGCCGTGCGGATGATGTTGGCTTTATCTTTATCGGGATTCCTGCGGATGACATTTTTTTCATCACAAGAAAGACGGACAAATGAATTTTCCGTCTTTTCAAGCCGCATATTTTCGGCAAGTTCTTCACTTAGATTCTCGTAATACAACATAAACCGTCTCGTATTTTTATTTTTAATCATTATATCATATTGCAAATTGCACTTCAAGAATTATTTAATCAGTGTTGCAGGCTTCGGAACACAGTGTTATAATATGCCGTAATAAAACTTCGGAGATAATTATGTATTACGGAATAATCAGCATATCGGCACTGCTGTTCAGCCTTGTTTTTGTTTTCAGCGACAAATACCGCAGTAAATACGGTTCGGGCACGGACGCCGTTCTTAAATTCACGGCCGGCTCGCATTTTGCGGGATTTGCGGCTCTTCTTATAATCAATAAGTTCCATTTTGAAATAACAGTCTTTTCCGCTGTTGCCGCCGCTGTTGCCGCGTTTGATGTTATACTTTTCAATCTTTTTTCACTTCGCGCTCTCGGCAAGACAAATCTTTCAAAATACTCCGTTTTCAGTATGATTGGCGGCATGGCTCTGCCGTTTACGGCAGGCATAATCTTCTTTAACGAAGAACTGACACCTGGAAAAATAATCTGCCTTGTTCTTGTAGCCGTCTCGCTCGCGTTCACAATTGAAAAAGGCGAAAATAAAGGCGGAGCGTTTTATTATATCGGCGTCTTTATAACCAACGGTCTTTACGGAGTGATAAACAAATTTTTCAGCGCCGCTCATTTCGGAAAAACGAGTGAAGCGGGTTTTTCCGTTCTGATTGAGGGAATAACAGTTGTTATGTGCCTTATTCTGCTTATATTTGCAAAAGACAGAATAGGAATTGTCAAAGGAAAAGGTTTACTTTATATGGGCGGTTACGGCGCCATGTGCGCGGTCGGAAATCTGTTTCTGCTTATTGCGTTGAGGGGTCTGCCCGCCTCCGCTCAATATCCGTTTGTGACAGGCGGAGTGATGATTATTTCAACAGTTTACAGTTTCTTTACTCAAAACAAGCCGGGCAGGAAAGAAATAATCTCCGTCGCGCTTTCAATGCTCGGAATTCTCGCTCTTGTGCTTCTATAACAAATAATTAAGGCTGTCGAAAACGACAGCCTGTTTTTTATTGCATATTCTCGCTGTTTCTATGGTGAACCGGTTCGTATGAGCCGTCGGAAGAAATCTCAAAAAGAGTGTAGCCCTGAAGCCAGTCTTTTTCTTCATAACCGAATTTGCTCGCCGCCGTATATGAGCCGTAGCCCGATGCCTGCATATAGCTGAGCATTATTCCGTCACACATAAGAGCAAAATCATTGACATGGTCGTGACCGAAAAAAACTTTTGTTGTTGAGCCCATTTCTTTTATTGCGTCAAACAGTCCCGAATCGAAACCGGACGCGCAAACGCCCTCTCTTTTGTCGCCGGTCAGGAATTCGCCTTTTTCGGCTTCTGTTTCCATCTGAGGCAGAGGAATGTGAAGAATAACGGTTGATTCAAAATCGCCGTATTGCTCTTTGTTCTTCGTGATTACGCTTTTATACCATTCAACCTGGTTTTCTTTTACGCCGTCATAAGGTCTTTCATCCTCGGGATAGCCGTATTGCGCTTTCTGTTCAGCGGTCATTCTGCTGCCCGAATCCATAAGAATAAAGGTATGACAGAGGGAGCCGTCGACGTTGAGAATGTTTATGTAACAGTTTCCGTCGCCCCAGATGTCTTCGGGACCCTCAAGCACAAGGCAGTGTTCGTAAGAAGAAAAAGTTTCAATCATTTCCCTGCGTGAAACAGAGCCGAAATTATCGCCCTCGTGATTGCCGAGAACCGCCGCCCAGTAAACGCCGAGATTTTCAAAAATCTGAGCGAGCTGATTAACTCTCTTTTTATTGAGCGCGCTTGTAACATTGTCGCCGCCGAGAATTACGAGGTCGGGTTTTTCTTTGGTGATGTTATTTACAAGATTTGTAACTGTTAAAATCGAGGTTTTATTATTGCCGTCAAGATGCGTGTCGGTAAAAGTAATAACCTTGAACGGGCGATCCTGTGTGTTCTGAATCGTAACGCAGTCTTCGGTCTGAAAAACTACCTTGACGGTTGAACCAATGCTTTTTATCGATTTGATGTCATAATTGAGAGGATGGGGCAGCTTAACCGCAAGAACTGCTCCGCCCGCTATCAAAGCAACAAGAAAAACACAAAGAATTATTTTCAATACTTTTTTCATAACATAATCCTCATTTCGATAAATCGTTTATTTTATCCAAAAGCGGTTTTGCGTTTTCAAGAACTGATTCAAGACAATCGGAGTTCGCATCCGCAAGTCTGAAAACGGGAATTGATTCGAGCGGCGCTTTATAATTTCTCAATGTATGCCCGCCCTCGTATTGTTTTCCGTCAAAGATGTTTATCCAGGTGCCTTTCGGAAGATATATATTGCGTTTGGTTTTTCTTTTCAGCACGGGAGCGACAAGCAGACCGCAGCCGAGCATATATTCATCTTCAATGTCAAAAGTCTTTTCGTCACCGGAATCATAAAAGAAAAGGTGACGCATAAGCGGAATTCCCGTTTCGCAGGACGCTTTGCTCTGCTCGATAAGATAAGGTTTGAGACACTCGTGAAGATGAGAGTAGGCTCGGTAAACATCCTTTGTGTGGGTGTCAAAATCATAGGGCCGTTTTATTTTACCGTGAGTCTGGATATTTGCTGAAAATGCCGTAAATTCAAGACCTCTTATGAAAACCCGTTCTTCGTGTCTTCTGT
>CADAER010000064.1:14315-19702 GCA_902787025.1 Oscillospiraceae bacterium
CAGAGCTGCTTTTATTACAACTTTCAGAAAGAAAAACTCTCTTCTCTGGTCCCCTGCCCATACAAACGGATATCGCTGCGCGCCTATTCCGCCGCCGCGTGAAAAATCGACGCCGCCGCAAGGTCTTTCGTTGAAATGGCGCAACTGCAGAATGTTGTATAAAGTCGGATACCAGTGATGCGCAGCCATAGGATTTCTGCCGTCGGCGAATTTAATTGATTTTTTATCGGGAAACTGTTCGCAGAAGTCGATTTTAGCGCCTTCAACACCGATGTCGTTTATGTAACCGTCCCAGAATTCATACCATTTCGCAAGGCTTCTTTCCGAAGTCAGGTCAATACAGCGCATTTTCTTTTTGTTGAAGTTGTCAACAAGATTATATGAGCTTGTTTCATCAAGCCACACGCCTTCGTCGGATGAAACGGCGTATGAATCGTCAAGGCCGCAAAGCTCTTCACTGTCACCGGGAAATCTGCCGCACTGCTCATAGAGCATAACCTTTTTCCCTTCCGAATGAACGCGGTCGCTTATTACTCTGAGTTCGGGCAGATTTTCTTTTTTATATGGTCTGAAGCCTTCGAGGATGACGGCATCCCACGGAAAGTCGTTTTCTTTCATAGCGTCAATCATCGCGAAAACGCCTTCTTTTGTCTGAAACTCGGGATGATAACGGCAGACAAGCGTTCCGAATGACCACTCGGGAGGCATAGGAGCAAAACCGGTAAGACGGCAGTAAGCCGATAAAACATCGACGGGAGAGCTGCCTGTGAAAATATATAAATCAATTGGAGCATATTTCTGCTCAATTATGATTTCATCTTTTTTTGAAGAGCAGATATCAAAAACTGAGTATTCATATCTGTTCATCAGAAACGCGTTGCAGTTTGAAGAAAAAACAAACGGAATCGGAATATAACTGTTGCCTTTGGTCTGACACCAGCGGTCAACGGCATATAAATTCAGTTTTTTGCCGCGCTGATTAACGCGGTCGAATCTTTCACCGGTGCCGTAAAATCTTTCATTTTTGTATGCTTTGAGAGTTATAAAAGCCGAACCGTTTTCATTTTTAACGGAGATAATCTCTCTTACTTTTTCGGATGCCGAATCATAAAACGAAATGCAGTTTTTATCGACCGAAACATAAGAGCCGTTACCTGCCTTTACGGTAAAGGAATCACCGCTTGTTTCACACTCAACGGGCAAAGGCGCTTTTTCATATTCTTCGCCGAGATCGCGCGCAAGAGTCTGCGCGGCGCCCATTTCGTCAAAAGAAGAATCCTTTTCGCTTCTGAGACGCCACACTCCGTTTTCAACGCTGTTGAGAGAAAGACGGACACCTTTGAAATCAAAAATGATATTGCCGCTGTCAGACTGTTGCATCATTTTCAGCCAACTCCTTTGATTTTTCATCTCTCAGGCTGCGCATTTCGAGCAGTTCGGCATAGATTTTCTCTTTGTTTTTGCCGCTGTAATTGTCAAACAGGAAGGCAAGCGCGGGCAGGACATTGCCTAAAAGTCCGCAGAGAGAAACGATTTTATAAATACCGGAAAGCGTGAAATCCGACTGCACCGGTTTAGAGCCGTCTGCGAGATTGTTTGTCTGATATCTGATTACTTTAAACAGGATATTATAAAGATTCTCTTTAAGAAGAGCGTTGAATTTTCCGACTATATTCTGCGTTGCGGAAAGCACACCGTCGCTGCGGATGGGAACACCATATTTTTTCTCGGAATACCACTCCATATAGTCGGTTGAATCGGCGACAATTATTTTACGCGCCGCGCCTTGAGCGGCATTCGGCATACCCGCAAGCGCTATGCAGGCGCCGATTAATGTTTTCTTTCTGCGGATGCCGGGAACTGTGAAGCCCAAATTCAACGCGGACAAAATCGCATAGAAGAAGCCTGTGTAAGAATATCCGCCGACGAGCATTGATTTCGCGGAAAACTTTTTGCCGACAAACGGAACAGCCATCAGACCGACATAAGAAATTGCGCCGCTTATTGTGCCGACAACGGTCTGCAGGTGATACGCGTCGAGAACATCCTCATAGAAGAACGGAAGAATTTTATAGGTAATCTGTCTGATGAGTTCGAATACGGTGGCAAGCTGGAGGACGACAAAAGGTCTGTTATGGAAAATGACATTGAGATTTCTCTTGTCAAACTTTACCTTTTCCTCTTTCTTATCCGATTTTTCGGAAGGAGCGTAGAAAGCGACTCTTTCCTGAATAGTCATATAAGGCGCATACATAGCAGCAACGCCTATAATGCAGAATCCGAGAGCAACAAAGAAATAAGTCCATCTCTGTCTGACGGCATCGTCGCCCGCCATTCTGACAAGCACGGGAATAATTCCGCCGGGCAGCATTGAGCCGAGAGTTGATGCTATGGCTTCAAATGTAAAGAACTTCTTTCTGTCGGGTGGATTTGAAACCATTTTAAGACCGAGCGTATTTAACGCAATATCATAAAATGTATCCACAATTGAAAAGAAAATGCTGAAGAAAAGAGTCCAAATAAAGTTATAAAGACTGCTGGTTGTGGGAACAACGAACATCAGCATTGAGGAAACGGCAAACGGAACGGGCGCGACAAGAAGCGCCGTGCGGAGATTGCTCCTTTTGCCTCTCGAAGGCATATCGTAAAGAGTTCCCGCGACAGGCGGAATAAGGAAGCCGAGAACCGTGCTGATGTTTCCTTTGAGCCAGAGCATATTGTTTGTCAGGCCCATATAATTGCGGTTGAATTTATCGGCAAAAGTCTCGGTGCTGTCCTGCCCCATCGCGTTGCCGAAAATACCGCCCGCATAGCCGAGCTGTTCCTTGTTTGAAACAGACTCATTGTCAAGGTATGTGCGTTTAAGACCCTGTGCCAATGATTTAACAGACATATTTGTTCACCCTTCACAAATAAAATCATAATTATAGTATCACAACAGGGCATAAGTTGCAATATTATTATTTAGAACTATATATATTATAAAAATTTTCAAAAAACTATTGCAAAAACAAAAGAACTGTGATATTATACCTTTCGCTATCCGGGTGTGGCGCAGTTGGGAGCGCGCTTGACTGGGGGTCAAGAGGCCGTGAGTTCAAGTCTCGCCACTCGGACCATTCGAGAAGTCTTGTATATCAAGGCTTCTCTTTTTTTGTGCTTAAAATAGGTTCTCTGAAAAAAGCCATTTTTCTAATACTTTTCTAATACTTTTCTAATACTTTTTGAAAAAAATCAGTGATTTTTCTATCAAATTTTTCTATCAAAAAGGCCAAATTCACGAGTGATTTTCCGCTTAAGCGTCACTCCGAGTCACTCTCGGTCACTCCTAAGTCTAAAGATGTCAAAATCTGACTTTTTCTATCAAAATAGAGATGAGCATAGATATTTGCCGTAGTATCGATATCAGCGTGTCCGAGCCACTCCTGAATATCCTTTAGCTGAAATCCATTTGATACGAGATAACTGGCGCAACTATGACGCAAGTCATGAAACCTGATATGAGGCATATCGTTTTCTTCAAGCAGCTGACTGAACTTTCTGGTTATATAGTTTGGATTATAAGGTTCACCGTTTTCCCACTTAAAAACATAATCGTTTTCAATATAATCCGCTCCATAAAACTTTTTATTCCGTTGCTCATCCTGTTTCTGCTTTTCAAACAAGTCTTTTACTGCTGGAGAAATCGGATAAGTTCTGTAACTGCTGTCATTCTTGGTAGTATCTTTTTCATAAATCTTTTTTCCTTCAACATAAGTATGCTTTATTGTTAAAGTCATCTGTTCGTAATTGATACTATCCCATTTGATGCCAAGAATTTCTGATCGCCTTAAGCCGTAAAGTGCTGTGAGATAAATAATTGGATATAATCTTTCATTGGAAATGTCAGATAAGAACCGGCTTAATTGGTCTAGCGTCATTATAGTGTATTCTTTTTTTACCTGCTTCGGCAATTTGACATATTCGCAAGGATTATCGGTAATAATCCGTTCCTTTTTTGCATTCTTAAACACTTGGCTTAAGACTTTTTTTAACTTTCCAAGTGTTGTTGGTGAAAGCCCCTCTTTTGTCCTCTGATTACCAAAGCTTGCTTCATAATCAATGTATTCCTGAATATCTTTATAAGAAACCTTTTCAAGAATAGTATTGTGCTTTTTGAAATAAGGAATGATGTGTTTGTTACACAAAGACTCATAATACTCATAAGTAATTGAATCAATACTTACATCCGATTTCCTTAGGTCTAGCCATCCGATTATGAATTGATATAACAGTGTTTCTTGATTTTGCGACAATTGCTGATTAGATATGCTCTGTTTGTATTTCAGTTGCTCATTTTGAGAAAGAGCTGAGATTAATTGCTCATTATTTGCCTGGGCCGAATTATGTTCTTCTTGATTTAATCTACTATCATTTTCTGTTTTGTCGATTATTTCATTAAGATACTTTTCGGCTTTTTTCTTTTCTTTGGGAGCAATAAATCCGGTGCTTATCCATTTGGTTGTCTTTTTTCCATCACTTTTTTTGATGTTAAAGACTGCATAGTATTTGCCGTTTTTAATCTGTAGGCTTCCTTTCAAATCTACTCCTTTCTACCCTGGAAGCAATTGCATATGTGGATATTTTGATTATACTTGAAATGATTGATTTTTTCAATATTAGTTAGCAATTGCTCCGTTGGGTAGAAAAATGTGTTCAAATTGAACACATTTTTTTAGATAGATTATAGACTTGTTTCTCGGGTTTTATCTTGATTTTTGATATCAACAGTCTCAACTTTCTTTTTTGCTTCTTCTAATCTCTTAAATAATGAAGGCTTTGCTCTGGCAACAGCATCCTCAGGAATTCTGTCTTTCTTATCCCAGTTCTTAACAGTATCGTATACTTCCACTTTCTCAGCCATGTTCCTCGCAACTGCAATAGGAACAAGTCCCTTATCAGCAAGCTTCTGAAAATATAGATCCTGATTATGAAGCGGAAAACCGCACATCGGAATTCGTGTATCGGTTCCTTCCATTAATCTGCCGGTAAGGACAAGATCAAGAGCATCAGCTACTTTCTTTGCATCTTCACCAAAGGCTTCATAAAACTCGCCGACCTGGATAAAACAGATATGTTCAGGATAGTGCTCTTTAACTGCGTCATATCGGTTCAAAGGATTCTTAGGCAGATTTTCAACCTGTAAATCCTTAGGTTTATTATTGCCGAGCCACATGTTATATATCTCGTCATAACTTACCGACATCCTGTCGGAAAGTTCAGCAAAGATCCGTTCTCTGACAACAGAATCGCCAACGCCGATTGCTTCATAGATGTTATCACCGTTTTGAAGTTCGGTAACAACTTCACTGAATTTTAAATCAGCATTGATCTTTTCTCCCGATTCA
>CADAER010000065.1 GCA_902787025.1 Oscillospiraceae bacterium
CCGGCACATCCCAAGCGCTCACCGGCACAATTCTTCTGCTCTTATCATGCCTTGTTCTCGGTCTCGGACTTATTATCCTGTCCTTCGGCTTCAGAAAAGCCCGCAGGCAGGCGAAGAATGTCAGGAACGCATTCAGAAAGGAGAATTTCTGATGGCATTTATCAATATAAAAAAATATACCGCCGTAGGCGCGAAACTCACCTGCATCTCTCCGTTTTCACAGAAAGAAACGGAGGCTGTGGTTGTGCGCTGCTGCAGTCAGCTTGGCATTCTGCCCTCCGTCAATACGGATTTCGCGGTAGTTTATAAAGATGAAAACAAGCCTATGTTCATCTCCGCGTCGCAATACCGCTATATAGTTAAATCGGGCAATACCGCGAAGGCGGTTCACGAGGTCACAAGAGCTCTGCTTATCGACACCCTCAAAAAGACTCAGGGCGGCAGAGAGTGGATAGAAAGATACGAATTCCAGACCTCAAAATTTATGAATACGCCCTCCGATAATACCGCTGCCCTCGCTTAATTTTTAATTGACAACCCCGCTCTTTATATGTTAATATATTTCCGTTAAAGGGGAGTAGCTTGAAGGGTTTTCCCTTAGCTGTCGTCAACAACCGGCATTGAGCCTGGCGTCAGCCCTTTGTTCAGTGAAGCAAGACCTTTGACAGAGTACGGCAACTCTGTCAAAGGCTTTTTTTTGAAATTTTTTATTTACCATTACATAAAGGAGGACTGTTTTTGAAACACTATCTTGAATCAACCGAAAGCGTTTTGAAAGAAGTCAACAGCACCGAAAACGGACTTTCTTCGTCCGAGGCTGAAAAACGCCTTGCCGAACTCGGCAAAAACAAACTCAAAGAGGCCGAAAAAGAAAGCCTTTTCAAAAAATTCCTCAACTCAATCGCCGACCCGATGATTATTATGCTGCTTATTGCGGCGATTATCCAGGCAGGCGTCGCGGTGCTTGAAGCGGTAAGGGCAGGCAACGGTTTCAAACTTGTTGATTTTGCCGATGTTCTCGTCATTCTTGTAGTTGTTATAATCAATACAATAATGAGTCTTGTTCAGGAGAGCAAGGCAGAGGCAGCAATGGAAGCCCTTATGCAGATGACCGCCGCCACCAGCCGTGTAATCCGCGACGGCGAAGTTAAGGTAATAAAGAGCGAAGACATAACCGTAGGCGATGTCGTTGTTCTTGAAGCGGGCGACGCGGTTCCCGCGGACTGCCGCATTATTGAAAGCCACTCCCTCAAAGCGGAAGAAGCGGCGCTCACCGGCGAGTCCGTTCCGGTTTCAAAATGCGTTGATGTTCTTATGTGCGTTGACAGCAACGACGAGGTTCCGCTCGGCGACCGTAAAAACATGCTTTACAGCGGTTCCGTTGTCGTTTACGGCAGAGGCAAGGCAGTCGTTACCGGTGTCGGAATGGATACCGAAATGGGCAAAATCGCCGACGCGCTTTCACAGGCCGAGAAAGAACAGACTCCTCTTCAGATAAAGATGGCCGAGCTTTCAAGATTCCTGACAAAACTCGTTATCGGCATTTCGGTTCTTGTCTTTATTGTCGGTCTCGTTGAAACAATGATTACCGAAAAAAGCTTTACGTGGGCGCATTTCGGCAATGCTTCTCTCGCAACATTTATTTCCGCAATAGCTCTCGCGGTTGCGGCAATTCCCGAAGGTCTGCCCGCGGTTGTCACGATTATTCTTTCAATCGGCGTTACCGCTATGAGCAAACGCCAGGCTCTTATAAGAAAACTTACCGCGGTCGAAACTCTCGGCTGCACGCAGATAATCTGCTCGGATAAAACAGGCACGCTCACACAGAACAAGATGACAGTCGTTGACCACTACGGCGATGACGAGAATCTTATCGCTACCGCAATGGCTCTGTGCTGCGACGCCCAGGTGAATTCCGAAGGCAAGGTAACCGGCGAGCCGACGGAGGCCGCTCTCGTCGCTTATGCATACAAACTGTCTCTCAATAAGAATGACCTTATCAAGGCAAATCCCCGCGTGGGCGAGGCGCCGTTCGATTCCGGCAGAAAGATGATGTCAACAATACATCAGACTGCCGACGGTGTTGTTCAATACACCAAAGGCGCTCCCGATGTTGTTCTCAACCACTGCAAATACGCTCTCATAAACGGCGAAACCGTTCCGTTTACCGAAGCGGTAAGGCAGGATATTGTCACCTGCAACAAAGCGATGGCTGACAAAGCACTTCGAGTTCTCGCCGTTGCAATGCGCAAATATGATTCCGTTCCCTCGTCGTTTGAACCCGCCGACCTTGAAGAAGACCTTATCTTCTTAGGTCTTACCGGTATGATAGACCCCGTCAGACCCGAAGTCAAAGCGGCTATCGACGAGTGCCGAGAAGCCGGCATCCGCCCCGTTATGATTACGGGCGACCACAGAGACACAGCCGTCGCTATCGGCAAGGAACTCGGTATAATCACCGACGCGAGCGAAGCCATACTCGGCGCGGACCTTGACAAGTTCACCGATGAGGAACTCATCGAAGAGGTCACAAGGTATTCCGTTTATGCCCGCGTTCAGCCCGAACACAAAACAAGAATAGTCAAAGCGTGGAAGGCGCGCGGTATGGTTACCGCGATGACCGGCGACGGCGTAAATGACGCTCCCTCAATCAAGGCTGCGGACATCGGTATCGGTATGGGTATCACGGGCACCGATGTTACCAAGGGCGTCTCCGATATGGTTCTTGCCGATGACAACTTCGCCACCATCGTAAACGCGGTTGAAGAAGGCAGAAAGATTTACGACAATGTCTGCAAGGTTCTTCAGTTCCAGCTTTCTACAAATATGAGCGAAGTTCTCATAATGTTCTTCTCAACAATATTCAACTTCACAATTCTCGGCCCCATTCATCTGCTTTGGGTTAATATGGTTACCGACTCTCTTCCCGGCCTCGCTCTCGGTATGGAAAAAGCCGAAGGCAATGTTATGAAGAGAAAGCCCAGACTTACAACGGACGGCATCTTTTCACACGGCGCGGGTCTCGATATGGTATGGCAGGGCATTTATCTCGCGGCAATAGAAATCGCAGCTTATATAATCGGCTTCTTCTACGCGAATCCCGATGCGAAACTCTCCGCAATCTGGGGCGCAACCGACGCGGCAAACAATATGTGCCTGAACGCGGTTGCCATGGCTTTCCTCGCGGTAAACTTCGGCGAACTTTTCTGCGCCATCAATATGCGCTCCCGCCAGGGCTCGCTTTTCTCAAAGAGTATGTTCAGAAACTTCAACTGGTGGCTTGTCGGCGCGTTTGTTGTCACTGCCGGACTTACTCTGCTCCCGATTTATGTTCCGTTCCTGCGTGACATCTTCTTCCCGCTTGCAGACGCCAAAACACACTTCACCCTTGAACTCAACGAACTTCTTATTTCAGTGCTTCTCGCGGCAAGCACCGTACCCGTATTCGAATTCGGCAAGGCGCTCAGAAGAAAGTCCGAAAAGAAGCACAATCAATAATATAATACAGCACAAAAAGGTCGCTCCGGCGGCCTTTTTTTACGCTCTGATGTCAGCCCGCATTTCTTGACATTATTATATATTATGATATAATTTATTAATCGGTATTTATAAGAAAAGGGCGTGTTCTTTTGAATATTACAGTCACGGGCGGAGCGGGTTATATAGGTTCGGTCCTGGTTCCCGAGCTTCTGTCGCTCGGTCATAAAGTAACCGTTATTGACAATTTCATATACAAACAGGATTCTCTTATTGACTGCTGCAGCAACAAGAATTTCACGATTATCAACGGCGACGCGAGAAACGAAGAAACAATTAAAGCGGGAATAAAAGACGCGGATGTAATCATCCCTCTTGCCGCTCTTGTCGGTTTTCCCGTCTGCGATAAGGATGAAACCGCGGCGGTCACCGTCAACACGGACGCAGTAAGAAAGATAACCGAACTGCGCTCACCCTCGCAGAAAATAATCTTTCCATGCACGAACAGCGGCTACGGTCTGGGGCAGGGAGAGCAGTTCTGCACGGAGGAATCTCCCTGCGTTCCCGTTTCGCTCTATGGCAGAACAAAGATGGAAGCGGAAAAAATCGTGCTTGAATCAGGCAACAGCGTATGCTTCAGATTTGCCACCCTTTTCGGCGCTTCTCCCCGTATGAGAACAGATCTTCTTGTCAATGATTTTGTTTACCGCGCGGTTTTCGACAGGGCGCTCGTTGTTTTCGAAGGCAAATTTATGCGGAATTTCCTTCACGTGAGGGATGCTTCAAGAGCCTTCATCTTTGCGATTGACAATTTCGACAAAATGCAGGGCGGCACATACAACTGCGGACTTGACGAAGCAAATATGTCAAAACTCGATCTCTGCCGTGAAATACAAAAGTTCATTCCGCAGTTCACTTTCGTTGAAGCTCCGATAGGCACCGATCCCGACAAACGCAATTACATAGTTTCAAACGAGAAAATAAAAAACGCCGGCTACACAACGAAATACACCCTTGATGACGGAATAGAAGAACTTATAAAAGTTTATTCAATAATCAAAAATTCATTTTACGGGAATGTCTGATATGACACTTGTTAAAAAAATTACTCCTGATTTCGTTTTTGATGATGAACGCGGCTCCCTCGCGCAGCTCGTTCACGGCGGTTATGAACAGGTAAACGCCGTGTTCACTAAAAAAGGCGCCGTGCGCGGGAATATGCACTATCATAAAAACAGCAATGAAGTCTTTTATATTATTTCCGGCAGCGTAAACATAACGGCATCGCTCGGCGACCTGAAAGAAACAGCGCATTTCGGGAGCGGCGATATGTTTATGATTGAAAAAAATGTTATGCACAGTTTCGATTATCTTGAAGATACCAATATGGTTGTTCTTTATGATAAATGCATTGAAAACCCCGACGGCACGAAGGATATCTGCAATTAAAATCTGACTTCCGGCAGTGAATGTATGAAAAAAGTTTATTTCGTTCAGGTGGGCTTTGAATTCGACGGTTCGGTTTATCTGCCTTACGCGTCGGGAACAATGATAGCCTACTGTGAAAAGTATCTCAGTCATAAAAGTGAATATGAATTCGCCGATATTATTTACAGACGCGAACCGCTGAAGGACGCGCTTGAAAAAATAAAGGATCCTTTCCTTGTCGCTTTTTCGTGCAGTGTCTGGAATATGGAGTATAACAAAACTCTCGCCTCGCTTATCAAAGAAAGATACAGTAAGGCGCTGATTGTTTTCGGCGGCCACAGCGTTGATGAAAAAGGCACGTTGCTTGACAGTGAAGATTATATAGATATCCTGATGTTCGGCGAAGGCGAAAGAGTGATGTGCGCAATGCTTGACGGCCTCGCGTCAGACGGTCTCGCCAATGTCAGAAACATCGTCTATCGTGAAAACGGCGGAATCGTTAAAACCCCCAGGGAGTATTATGACGACCTCTCAGGCTACCCCTCGCCATATACAACCGGCGTGTTTGACAGAATAATCGGGAGCAATACCGGTATGGAGTTTCTGTGCGTGCTTGAAACAAACAGAGGCTGCCCTTATAACTGCTCTTACTGCGACTGGTGCGCAGGAAGAAAAGTCAGGCATTTCCCCATCGAAAAGGTTATGGCGGAAATCGAATGGCTCTCCGCCAATAAAATAACATACTGCTTCTGCGCCGATTCGAATTTCGGTATGTTCGAACGGGATGTCAGCATAGCAGAAAAACTCATAGAAAAGAAAAAGGAGACGGGCTACCCGCAGGTTTTCCGTCCCTGCTATGAAAAGAACAGCGATGAAAGAGTTTACAAAATCTGCAGTGAACTCAACAGCGTCGGGATGGATAAAGGCGCTACCTTCGCCTATCAGACTTTATCGCCCGAAGCGTTGAAAAATATAGGGCGCAAGAACCTGACCGCTGAGCATTTTGCCAATCTTATCCGTAAATACAACGAAGCGGGTATTCCGACTTATTCCGAGCTTATTCTCGGTCTGCCCGGCGAGACGGCGGAAAGCTTTTGCAGAGGAATCTGCCGCCTTATTGAAAACGGTCAGCACAACTCCATAAGCGTTTATCACTGCGAAATGCTTCCGAATTCCGATATGGCCCAGGATGATTATATCGAGAAACACGGCATAGAAGTCATAAAAGTCAAATTCAATCATATTCACTCGGCGATAAAAAAGAACGAAGAAGTGCAGGAGTATTCCTATCTTGTGCGTTCAACCGCAACTCTGTCGCGTGATGACTGGGTTTTCTCCAACCTGTTTTCAATCTGCGTTCAGTGTTTTCACAGTCTCGGCGTTCTGCGCCTGTTCGCGATTTATTTATATGAAACGGGCAAAGTGTCATATTATGACTTTTATATGGATTTGCTGAATTTCATTATGAACGGCAGCGGCAGACTCAACACACTATGGAGTATGTTCAGACAGAAATATGACAGTTCGCTTGAAGGCGACTGGAACTACTTCAACGAAAAATTCGGTAATGTTACCTGGTTCTTTGAAGAAGGAGCGTTTATAGAGATCTGCGACAACCTCGACCTTTTCTACGGCGAACTCGAACCGTTCCTGAAAAAATATGATATTGAAGAAGAACTCTTCGGTCAGTTGCTTGCCTATCAGCGCTTTTTCATCCGCAAATTCGGTGAGGAACCGCCTGAACCGCAGCAGTTTGAATACAATTTCAAAGAATACTTTTCGGAGTTTATGAAAGGCAGCCGTGTCCCGCTTATCAGAGAGCGCTCAACATACGGAATAGAAACACAATCCGTATATAAAGATATCAAAGAATTTGCCAAAAACGCCGTCTGGTTCGGCAGAAGGCGCGGTATGACCGTTTATCACGACGGCGAAATAATAAAAAAATAAGGTGATTTTATTTTTCTTATTGTCGGTTGCGGATTTCTCGGCAGTTATCTTGTTGACTGCATAAAACAGAATACAGACAGCAGAATTGTCGCAACATACAGGAACACCGAACCGCGCGCCGTAAACGGTGTCGAATACATAAGGTGCGATGTTTCAAATTCCGCGGATTTAAAAAAGCTGTATGAGGCGACAAAGAATGAAAAACTAACTGTTTTTTATTTCGCTGCCTGCCATAACATCGATTATGTTTTTGAAAACCCCGAAACTGCATATAAAATAAACTGCGAGGCTCTTTCCTCTTTTTTGAATTGCTTTGACAATATCGAAAAACTGTTTTTCGCTTCCACCGACTGTGTTTACGGCGAAACAGTTCCGGGGAATAAACTCAGTGAGAAATCTCCGTTAAATCCCGTCAACATTTACGGCAGGCAGAAAGCGCAGGCGGAAACAATCGTCATAAAACACGGTTTTACCGTCGCGAGACTGCCATATATGCTCGGCGCTTCGAAAACTGAAAAACGGAATTTCTATGACATAATAAAGGAAAAACTTTCATC
>CADAER010000066.1:0-7333 GCA_902787025.1 Oscillospiraceae bacterium
CAGCCCTTATTTTTGTATGCCATTTCAATAGCATCTTTCAGTACAGCGGGCATAGCAGCATACATCGGCCAACAGGCATTGAATATTTCCACAAGTCTGTCAATATGCTCTAATACGCTGATTTCAGCCGGAAAAGAAAACGGATTTATTTTCAGCAGTTCAGCAAATTTAGGATTTGTACCGTATACTTTTACATCCGGATATCCACCAAACACATTTTTATACTCACCTTTGGCAGGTTCAATAACCAGAAATTTTTTGTTATGATCATGTGATAATTTATAAAGCATCTGATAGATAAGATTCGATTTACCCGCACCAGTAGAGCCTGTGATAAAAGTATGAGAACAGAGACTTTGAATTGATAGTTCTACAGGAATGTTTTCTTCCACATTTCTCATGTGATAAATACTGCCTATTTTGATTTTGCTGTCATCCGGCATATCACTGAAACTATGAACTTCCCTTCCAAATGCAACACTTTCAAGAACTGGCAGACCGTAAACAGAACGCAGTGGAAGTCCAAGGTGCAAAGGCAGTTCCTTTCCGCTGACAATCGTGGCAGGTGTGTAGGTAATGCTATTATTATCCCCAACAGGAAGAAAAAATACCGGATTTACAAACCTTTTCAGATACTCTTTCATTGCATTTACCATTTGGGGATCATGGTCATATGTACCGTTCCAGGAGTTGATCGCTCCGCTTTCAACAGAGGAACCTTCTCCGAGCAAAAGGGCATGATAGGTGTTGGCAGCTAACAAAGCACTGTTCTGATCGCCCGAAAGGAAATAAGCACCGCAGCTATAAGCTCCGTAATCTTCACATTCACCTATCCTTTTCAGATGCTCATCCAGTCTTTTCAGCATTTCTTTTATGGGTTTGTTAACAGTGGTTATCTGTAGTGTCTTGCCGGTTCCTTTGGTATCAGTTGTACTGCTGGTAGTTGTCTCACTGGTAGTTTTGCCGGTCGTGTGTGTAGACGTATCGGATTTTGATACATCATAATGACCATTGATACCCATATTCAGACCCAATGTTTTACCTATTGCATTGGTGACAGATTCACTTAAAGAGCTTCCTGTCATTGCACCGCCTGCAGCACTTGCAACAGCACCAGCTGCACCTGCTACTATTCCTAATACTGGAATAGCTGAAAGTGCTGGCGCTATGGCATGAATAAATCCGCCTATACCGGAAATAGCTTGTCCGGCTCTGGATACCGCCGTAGGTGAAGATTTACCCATTGAAACGGCCTGTGATGATGTTCCGGAAAGGTTAAACCCCAGATTAGCACCCATACCCTTGGTATGTCCTTGTGTATGACTGGAGCTTTCTGTAACAGTATCCGAAATCCCCTTGCTGAGGCTTTCCATAACAGATGAGCTTTCGTTTTCATTATAAGACCACACACTGCTTTCAAAAGACGAAAGCGTAAACAAGTTCTGGGAAGAGCTTATGCCGGCTCAGGGTATGCCGTCGTCGGACGACATAATCACGGGCAGACAAAAGGAACTCAAAGCGGGCGGACCCGATCCCGAAAAAGAGGACAGGGTTATGCTTTTGCGGCAGAGGGTTTCGAGGATATATTACCTCAACAAATTCTTTGACTATCCCATTTCATTAAAGCCGCAGACATTTATCAATATGGGTTTTGCGCGCACGGTAAAATCGGGTTTCAGCTATCTGCACTCCTGCGCCGTGAAGAGAGAAGAAAACTCGCTTGAGGATTTTTATATCAACCGTTTCGGCAAAACGCTCTATTCAATGTTTTTTGAAGGCTACACCGAAAAACTGTGGGGCAGACATCCGTCGCAGATTTCCGCCGACTGGGGCGCTCAGAGAGTAAAAGGGCTTTCGATAGCGGCGGTTATTAAGGATGTTGTGTCAAAGATTGTTCCGCAGAAAAGCAGGGAGGTTGAAACCTCTCTTATTGAGCAGTTTGTTTATCCGAAATTCGGACCCGGTCAGCTCTGGGAGACGGCCGCCGCAGAATTTGAAAAGCTCGGCGGGAAAATAATAAAGAATTGCAAGGTTGAGAAAACCGTTGTGAAAGACGGCAGCGTTAAGGATTATATATGCAGTCTGAACGGCGAAACGGTGAGTTTTGACGGCGACATTTTCTTTTCGTCAATGCCCGTAAAAGACCTTGTTGAAGGTACGGACGGTGTTCCCGATAATATAAAGGAAATCGCTTCTGGTCTGCCATACCGTGATTTTGTAACGGTAGGTCTGCTCGTTGACAAACTTAAAATCAAAAACGAGACAAAAATACCGACTGTTTCAGACATTGTGCCCGACTGCTGGATTTATGTTCAGGACACGGGCGTAAAGCTGGGGAGAATACAGATTTTCAACAACTGGTCGCCTTATCTTGTGAAAGATCCTGTCAACACGGTCTGGATAGGACTTGAATATTTCTGCAATGAGGGCGACACGTTCTGGAATATGGATGAAAAAGAGTGCGTTGATTATGCGGTTGACGAGCTTAAAAAAATGGGAATAATCGACGGAAACACTGTTGTTTCAGATTATCACAGGGAGAAAGTAAAGAAAGCGTATCCCGCATATTTTGACACATATAAAGATATTGACAAGGTTGTTAAATATCTTGACGGATTTGAAAATCTTTACTGCATAGGCAGGAACGGTCAGCACAGATACAACAATATGGACCATTCGATGGTAACGGCGTTCGAGGCGGTAAACAATATTATTAGCGGCAAAAAGACAAAGGAAAACATTTGGAACGTCAACACAGAGGCTCAATATCACGAGGATAACAAATAATGTCAGACGGTAAAAAGGCGGCAAAAATATTAATCTGCGTTTTGCTGGCGGCAGTTATTGCCGCCGGCGCGGAATTTCTGCTGTCTGATTACCGGTATTTCAGTTATAACAAATACGACGATTCGCCCGTTGTGCTGGAAGAAGTGCTTGACGATTATTTTCAGTTGCAGTCGCCTTACGGAGTAATTCAGTATGACGAAGACACATCCGTTATGCTTAAAGCGGGTGAAACTCTTCACTGCATAGAATTCACGGTTTCAAGCCTTGAATGCGACAGCGACAAGCTTTGCGAAATAAACATAAATGTCGAAACACCCGGCAATGAAGATTTTTTATATACAATAGTGCAGGACAATGTAGGCATCGGCGAAAAAATCAGGACTTACAGATATTATCTGAAATATGAGATAGAGGCGAAATCCGTTGAGTTCAATGTTCCCGTGCCCAACGGAGTTGTCTGCATAAGCAATATTACGGTAAATCCGCATTTCAGATTCAGTTTTAACTTTATACGCGCGGCATTTATGTTTGCCTTTTTGTTTGCCGCCGCTTTTGTATATGCGTTTAGATTATACCGAATAATATACTCTCCCAAAAAACGGTCGCACAGAGTATTCAGGGCTTGCGTCTGCGCTTTTTGCCTCGGTATAACTCTTTTATGGTGTGTATTTGTTCTGAATACATCGACGGAGAAAACGGAGTATCCGCTCAAAATAAGCGTAGAGAGCTGCAACCCGTATATTCAGCAGTTCGACGCGTTTATGAAAGGTCAGCTTCATCTTGACGCCGAGCCTCCCGCCCAACTTGAGGAGCTTGATAATCCGTATGACAAAGAGCAGCGCGAGGGCATATTCTATCTATGGGACAGAGCATATTATGAGGGCAAATACTATTCTTATTTCGGCGTGGGGCCGATACTCACGGGATATCTGCCTTATTATCTGATAAGACACGAGCTGCCGTCATACAGATTTATCACTTCTTTTTATACATTATTATTTACGCTGTTTTTCTGCCTTGCTCTTTTTAAATGGGCGGAGGTTTTCAGAAAGAAAATCCCATGTGTTTTGCTGGCGGCGATAACCGTGAGCGCACTGTTCTCGAGTATGATTTATCTGGAAACGCGCGGAATTGAGGCGTTTTACTACCTGGCGCTTTTAAGCGCGGGAGCGTTCACGGCGGCGTTTGCGTATTTTATGATGTGCGCTTTTTCGTGTGATAGGAAGATTTTGCGCAGGGTTCTTACAGCCGTTTCGGGACTGACATTCGGACTAGCGTTTTTATGCAGGGTAAACACTGTTATTGTTCCCGCTTTTGTTACGGCGGGTGTGCTTGCGGTTTATCTTTACAAAAGCGTTAAAACGAAAGCGAAGTTTCCGGGAATCGCGTTTGATCTGATAACCCTCGGTCTTCCTGTCGCTTTATGTATGTCCGTAGCGTTTGTTTTCAATTATCTGCGTTTCGGTAATCCGCTCGATTTCGGCACGGATTATCAGCTGACTGTGAGCGACACGTCTCTCAACACTCTTTTCGGCGGAGGAATTGCCGCGAGCATCTTTTATTATTTCTTTGAGCCGTTCAAGATTAAGGCAACATTTCCGTTTCTTGCCGTCGGCAGAGGCGGCGAATATCCGGTCGGAGACAGGTTCGTTTATCTTGATGACAATGTCGGACTGTTCGCGGTGCCTCACAACATAGCGCTCGCCCTGCTGCCAGCATATCCGCTCGGCAAAAAGAAAAGCGGATATGAACTTGCCGCCGTGCTTTGCGGTGTTGCGGGACTTTTCGTGTGCGCGTTTGCGGATTTCTGTCTGGGCGGCGTGATTTTCCGCTACACGGGAGACATCTCGTTCGCGGGATCTTTTATCGCGGCCGTGATTCTTTTTGAACTGATACACAATTTTGAAAGTTACAACAGACGGCTGATTAAATTCATCCGTCCGCGCTTAAAACTGCTGATAATGCTCGGATGCTGTGCTTCCGTTATTGTCGCATTGCTTGAAGCTCTGACCGTTGACGGCAATCTTTCGGCGTTCAGACCGGATGTTTTTGAGGCTCTGAAGCGATTTTTCTGCTTTTGGATGTGACTTTGTAACTAATTTGTAATTTAATTGTAACTGAAATGATATTGTAAATTTGAAAATATAGGCATATAATGAAGGCACATTAAGAGATTACTACGCAAGAGCATAATTATAGATTATCGCCTTTTCATTTTTTTGTTCCACTCAGCAGAAAGCAGACTGAACCGTCTGCTTTTTTGCTTTTTATTTGAGATTTTACTCAATTATTTTAAAAAAACTCTTGATTTTTTTAAAAGTGTTTAGTATTATAAGTAGGCTATTAAAAAAGCTTAACATTAATTTATAAGCACTTAACGAAGGAGGTGCCACGATGCCCAACATCAAATCGGCTAAAAAGCGCGTTGCAGTCAGCAAAACCAGAGCTGCCAGAAACAAGTCCCGCAACTCGGCTCTCAAGACTGCCATCAAAAAAGCGAACGCAGCGGCTGAAGCAAAAGCGGATAACGCTCCCGAGCTTATCAACGACGCTATCAAAAAGGTTGACCAGGCATGTGCGAAAGGTCTTATTCACAAGAACAACGCCGCACGCAAAAAATCAGCTCTTGCAAAGCTTCTCAATGCATAAGTTTTACGGAACTTAATATTGCGTAAATTAATCGGTTGCAGACAGAGACGGTCTTTTTATACCGCCCGGCTGCAGCCTTTAATTTTTATTGACATATTGTTTTTTTGTGTTATAATATGTTTGTATCGAAAATAAAACACTATACGGAGGTTTATTATGTGCGCTTACAAAAAAATCATTAAGGTTATCCTGATAGTTCTCGCAGTTGCAGCAGCCGTTATCGGTGCATACTGTGTAATCAAAAAATTCATCGACAAGAAAAACGCCGATGCCGACAGCGAAGAGAATTACGTTTCCTGCTCCTGCGTTGACGCATAACAAACTGATACCGCTTATAACACGGAACTGTATGGTTCCGTGTTTTTTTCTTTATTTTAAATTACTGTCTTTTATTCTTAAATATTTATTATTATTTTTTAATATTTCAAAATTTTTGTTGACAAATAAACCTTTTATCAATAATATATGTATAGTTTAAAAATACATTATAAATATTATTTTTAAAAAGGAGAAAAATTATGGTATTCGATAAGGTTAAAAAGATTTTCAGTGAACAGCTCGAAGTTGACGAGAGCATCATCACTCCCGAAGCTTCCATCACTTCCGATCTCGGCGCTGACAGCCTCGACCTCATTGACCTTGCCATGTCAATCGAAGACGAATTCGAAATCGAACTTTCCGATGATGCCATTGAGCATATCAAAACCGTCGGCGATATGGTAAGCTATATCGAGGACCGCATCTGAGCGGAAACCCTTTTTATCACCTGAAAGGAAGTTTTTTGTTTTGGCACAGGACAAGTTAGTCAAAGAAATAACCTCAATGGATGAGGATTTCACAAAATGGTATACTGACGTTGTCAAAAAGGCTGAGCTTGCGTCTTATTCCGGCGTGCGCGGCTGTATGGTTGTACGCCCCTACGGCACCGCGCTGTGGGAGAATATCCGCAACGACCTTGACGCGCGTTTCAAGGCTCTCGGCCATGAAAATGTTATGATGCCGATGTTTATCCCCGAAGGTCTTCTTCAGAAAGAAAAGGACCATGTTGAGGGTTTTGCTCCCGAGGTTGCCTGGGTAACTCACGGAGGCGAAGAAAAACTTCAGGAGCGCCTTTGCGTGCGCCCGACATCCGAGACGCTTTTCTGCGACCATTACAAAGAAATAATCCAGTCATACAAGGACCTGCCGAAGCTTTACAATCAGTGGTGCTCCGTAGTCCGCTGGGAAAAGACAACGCGTCCTTTCCTGAGAACGATGGAGTTCTTCTGGCAGGAAGGTCACACGATGCACGAAACCGCGGAACAGGCGATAGCCGAAACGGAGCAGATGCTCAATGTTTACGCGGATTTCTGTGTTGACAGTCTCGCTATCCCCGTTGTAAAGGGCAAAAAGACTGATAAAGAAAAATTCGCGGGCGCGGAGTCAACATACACCATCGAGGCTCTTATGCACGACGGAAAGGCGCTTCAGAGCGGAACCTCGCATTATTTCGGCGACGGTTTCGCGAAAGCGTTTGACATCACCTTTACCGACCGCAACAACACGCTTCAGTATCCTCATCAGACTTCATGGGGTATGAGCAGCAGAATCATAGGCGCGATTATTATGACCCACGGCGACAACAGCGGTCTTGTTCTGCCTCCTGCGGTTGCTCCGATTCAGGTAGTTATTGTTCCCATCGCCACTCACAAGCCCGGCGTTACCGAAAAGGCGACAGAGCTTTGCGAGAGACTCGCGAAATCCTTCAGAGTAAAAATTGATTTAACCGACAATTCCGCCGGCTGGAAGTTCGCCGAATATGAGATGAAGGGCGTTCCCCTCCGTCTTGAAATCGGTCCCAAGGATATTGAGAACAATCAGTGTGTTCTTGTGCGCCGCGACAACAGGGAAAAATCGT
>CADAER010000066.1:7364-15339 GCA_902787025.1 Oscillospiraceae bacterium
CGCTCGACAATCTTGAAGAGTCAATCGAAGCGCTCCTCGGACAGCTTCACGACGCTGTTTACGAAAAGGCGCTTGCGCGCCGCGAAGAAATGACTTATTCCGTCAAAAATCTTGACGAAATGATTGAAAACGCGGCAAACCGTCCCGGTTTCATCAAAGCCATGTGGTGCGGAGAACTTGCCTGTGAGGAAAAGCTCAAGGAAGTCGCGGGCGTTACTTCAAGATGCATCCCCTTTGAGCAGGAGCAGATAAGCGATGTATGCGTATGCTGCGGAAAACCTGCAAAAAATATGCTCTACTGGGGCAAGGCTTATTAAAAAAATACAACTGCGGATTTGCCCTGACATTTCCGCAGTTCTTTTTTATACGGTGTAAAAATGATACTTAAAAACGCTTTAATCTTTGATGAAGATTTTGAAAAGGTAAAAAAAGATATTGAAATAACCGGTGAAAAAATCGTCGGAACCGCAGACAATCTTGACGGCGACGCTTTCGATTTCGAAGGCTGTGTTATTCTGCCGGGATTTATTGACATTCACACTCACGGCTGCGGCGGTTACGATGTTACGGACGGCAGAAAAGAAAGCGCCGGCGAAATGTCAAAGCTCCTTGCGGAAAACGGAGTGACTTCATTCTGCCCGACAACAATGACAATAGGCGTTGAAAAGCTTGAAAAATCATTTGCTTTCATAAAAGAGACAATGGGCTGTGAAGACGGAGCGTATATTCACGGAATCAACATGGAAGGTCCGTTCATCTCGCCCGCAAAAAAAGGAGCGCAGAGTGAGAGGGATATTCTTCCTCCCGATTTCGCTTTGTTTGAAAAGCTTAATTCAATATGCCCCGTAAAGCTTGTTGATATTGCTCCCGAAATGCCCGGCGCGTTCGGTTTTATCAAAAAAGCAAAAGAGATATGCGCTGTCTCCGCTGCTCACACCGCGGCGGATTATGAGACGGCTGCGGCGGCGTTTGACTGCGGAATTAATCACGCCACTCATCTTTTCAACGCGATGCCTCCCCTGCTCTCGCGCTCTCCCGGAGTTGTGGGCGCTGTTTTTGATGACAGCCTCGTTTTTGCGGAAATAATCTGCGACGGAATACACATTGCCCCCGCGGTGCTCAGAACCGCATTCAGGGCGCTGGGCGAAGACAGGACGGTTGTTATAAGCGATTCCATGTCGGCGGCGGGAATGCGCGACGGAGAATACGCTTTAGGCGGTCAGACGGTTTATGTGAAGGACGGAAAGGCTACGCTTGCCGACGGCACGGTTGCGGGCAGCACGACAAACCTTTTTGACGAGTTTCAAAATCTGCTGTCGTTCGGAATATCGCTTAAACAGGCTGTCAGGTCTTGCACGATAAATCCGGCGAAATCAATCGGAGTTGATAGTATCACGGGAAGTATTGAGGAGGGCAAAAACGCCGACCTGCTTGTGCTGAACGATGAAATGACAGAAATCAGAGCAGTGTTTATAAAAGGCAAAAAAGTTATATGACATATTGAGGGATTTGCAAGCGCAATTGCAAATCCCTTTTTTTATAGCGTTGAATATACTGTATACAGTGAATACTTTATCTTGCGAAAACCGTAAAGTTTTCATCTTTACCCTTGTGGATAACTCAGTGAAAAAGTGGATAACTTATTTATTTTTCCGAAATAGAAAATAATTTGTAAAGGCGCAGTCTTTACCTCTGAAAAACTATACAAACAAGGCTGAAAAGCGCTCTGTATATACATTTTTCAATGAATAAAAATTGCAGGATTTCATTCACGGATATTTCAATTTGCAAAAAAATATGTTTGAATATAATTGATAAAATAATTATTATATGATATTATTCTTTTGTAACATATTACATACGCAAGGAGAGTGAAGTATGGGTAAAAAATATGATGTTGTCGTCATAGGCGCGGGCAACGGCGGTCTTATGGCGGCAACGAAATCCGCGCTCGCGGGCAAAAAGACTCTGCTTATCGAAAGGCATAACATTCCCGGCGGCAGCGCGACCTCATTTGTCAGGGGCAGATTCGAGTTCGAGGCGTCGCTTCACGAGTTATGCGGAATAGGCCCCTATATCGAAGGCGGCAGAGAGCTCAAAAAGATATTTGACGAGCTTGGCATTTCCGAAAAAATCGAGTGGGTCACTCTTTACGAAGCGTTCAGAATGATTACTCTCAACGACAAGGAAAATGTCGATTACACTCTGCCGACGACCAGAAAAGCGTTTATTGACAAAGTCGAGGAATACTGCCCCGGCAGCAGGGAGAAATGCGAAAAACTCTTTGATATTATCGAAGAAGCAAACGCCGGCCTTGATTATTTAGGCACGATTCAGAATTTTTCGACCGACATTTTTAAAAAGATTTTCGGCGAATACAGTGATTTCATCAACTGCGCCGGATATACCGTAAACGAATTGTTTGACGCTCTTGACCTGCCGAAAGCTGCATTATTTCACGATGTTTAAGTCGTATATAATTGACGGTCCCGTAATTCCGAAAACCCGCAGCCACGGCATTTCGAGCGCAATTCTGGAGCGTTTTGAAGAACTCGGCGGAGAAGCGTGGATGAGCACGACGGTCAAAAAGATAATCGTCAGGGACGGTACTGCCTGCGGAGTTGAACTCGACAATGGCGACATTGTTGACTGCGACTATGTCATCAGCAACTCCTCGCCTTACAATATGTACACAAAACTTATTGACGGCAGGAATATTCCGAAATATCAGATTAAAAAACTCAATTCCGTAAAACTTGCCCCGAAAGGGTTCAGCCTTTTCCTCGGGCTTGACAAATCGGCGGAGGAACTCGGCATCAAAAACCACAGTTACTTCATTTACGACACAGCCGACACGGCAAAACAGTCACAGCTTACAAGAAGCAGAGCGGGCAACAATATGCAGGCGGCGGTTTGTCTCAACAACGGTCTGCCGGACTGCTCGCCCGAAGGCACCTGCATTCTTTACATAACCGCTCTTTTCACGGGCGACAACGCGTGGGATGACATAACCGAAGAGAATTATGTCGCCGCCAAACGCGAGTTTGCCGACAGGATGATTTCCAATTTTGAAAAGGCGACGGGCACGAAGATTAGAGAACATATTGAAGAAATCGAAATAGCCTCTCCCGTAACATACGCCCGCTATCTTGACGCTCCGAACGGCACTATCTACGGCTTTGAGAACACGGGCAGTTACGGAATTGTTTCGAGAGTTGCCACCGACGCTATGGGCAAAAAGATCAATCACCTTTACTATGCGGGCGGCTACGGCTCGAAATCGCTGGGCTACAGTCCGTCATACACAACAGGTTACGAAGCGGCTGCGGCTGTGCTGAAAAATATTGAAAAGGAGGCAGGCGTAAAATGAAAATCAAAACCACTCCCCTTTCAAGCGGAATCAAAGACTTCACAAACACGGTTCTGTCTCTGCCCGCTCGTTTCGGCGATGTTGCGAAGGCCTCCGACAAACAGGCGCCCGCGCCGACGGAATTGTTTCAGGTAAACAAGGTTGCCGCCTCTCTTCACCCGAAAACGCAGACTCTTGTTGTTGAAAAAGTTGAAATACTTACCGATGATTTCAAATGCTACACCTTAAAGGCAAAAGACGGTAAGGCGGCTTATTTCAGAGCCGGACAGTATCTTTCATTTCAGATAATAATCGGCAATTCAGTCTGCACAAGGGCTTATTCGATAGCCTCCTCGCCGAAGGACGCGTTGAACGGCATATATAAAATCGCTGTCAAGAGAGTTGACGACGGCTTTGTTTCGGGCTGGATTCTCGATAACTGGAAAGAAGGCTGCATCGCTTCCGCTTACGCTCCCGAAGGCACTTTTGTTTATGAGCCGTTGAGGGACGCGAAAACAGTTGTGGGCATTGCGGGCGGCAGCGGTATTACGCCGTTTCTCTCGCTCGCGAAAGCCATTGACGAAAGAACGGAGAACCTGAATCTCATTCTTCTCTACGGAGCAAGAACCGAGAAAGACCTTGCCTTTAAAGACGAGCTTGACACAATCGCCGCGGCAAACGGCAGTTTCAAAGTTGTTTATGTTCTCAGCGAGGGCAAACAAAAGGGTTACGAACACGGATTCATAGGCGCCGACCTTATCAAAAAATATGCGCCTGAAAACGGAGATTACAGCATTTTCGCGTGCGGACCCGAGGCTATGTACGCCTTTTTGAGAAAAGAGGTTGAAGTTCTCGGACTCAGACGCAAATTCGTGCGTTTTGAAATGCAGGGCGTTTCAAAAATGACCGCAAAAAAAGCAGGACTCACGGACGAGACCTGCAAGGTAACTGTTATTGACAGAGGCGAAAAGTGCGTAATTGACGGTAAGTGCGACGAGACCGTGCTGACCGCTCTTGAAAAAGCGGGAATTGCCATTCCCGTCCGTTGCAGAAGCGGCGAGTGCGGGTTCTGCAGAAGCAAGCTTGTAAGCGGAGAGGTCTATATTGACGACAGTTCCGATTACCGCAGAATCGCTGACGCGCAGTTCGGTTACATACACCCCTGCTGCACATTCCCGAAGGGCGATATCTCAATTAAAATCAACTAACCGAAAATAAATCTTTTTACATCAGCGACATTATCGGCTGTGAAGGCACCCGAGGCGAGAAGCCTGCCCGTGTCTTCATGGCCGCTTTTTACAAGCACACAGTCCGCGCCGAGTTCTGCGGCGAGCTGATAATCGTGCAGAAGGTCGCCTACGGCAAGAAGCTTTGATTTTTCAGGCAGATTGTTTTTGAGATAATCGCGGGCTCTGTCGATTTTGGATGTGGCGAAGTAGTCGTCCGCGCCGAGTACGGCATCGAAGTAGCCGCCGACTCCGGATTTTTTCACTGCGGCGAAAAGCTGATTTTTTTCGCAGGAGGAGACGATAATCTGCTTCGCACCCGCCTGTTTTATCTCTTCAAGCAATTCGGTTGCGCCGTCGGCGATGCCGCAGTCGAGATTGACATAGTATTCATAGCCCTCGTTGTATTCTTTGAGCAAAAGGGAGTAGTCTTCTTTTTCAATTTCAAAAACCTGCTCGTAAAAGTGTTTTATCGGCACGCCGATACATTCACGGTAACGGTTTATATCGATGGGCGGTTTGCCTCTTTTTACCAGCATATCGTTGACGCTGCGCAGAGACGCGCTCACGTCGTCGAGCAAAGTTCCGTTCCAGTCCCAGATAATGCAGTTATATTTCAAATTGGTTTCCTTTCGATATGTAAAGTTTATAAGCTTTACATATATTTGTTTTTTGCCTATTCGGAGAGTTTATTTCTGAGTTCGATGATTTCGAGTAATTCCGACGTCAATTTTTTGAGATAATCGCATATTTCGTCATCACGGGTAAGATAAAGTCCCGCTTTACGCACCGCTCTTTCAAACGAGCGCGGAATCCTGACATTTTCAAGGGTCAGCGGGCAGACGGAGGCTCTCGGATCGGTAATAACCGAAACTTTGATTATGCCGTCTTTTTCGGTTACCGCCGGAAAAAGAGGAAAAAACCTGCATGCGAGAGGTCTTGTGTTTCTGTTGCAGGTGCCGTGACAGATTACCGCGGGACAGTTGAAATTGGCGTCAGTTTCCTTCACTGTAAAGTTGTTTTGCTTTACAATTTCATCTTCATATGGCAGGAGAAACATACAGTCATTTTCGCTTCCGGCACAGCAGGCGGCACCGCAGATTTCGCCGCAATCCGTGTTTTCAAGCGGGGTTGCGTATTTCAGAACGGCGTATGCGTTTTTCAATGCTCTCAAAGCGGAGTCGGTCAAGAAAAATCACCCTTTCCTGAACATTATATAACCATCTGTATAAAATTGCAAATTCTCAATTTTTTTTACCAAATATCTTTAAATTTTTATCAATAAGTTGTATAATGTTTACATATTGTTTATGGAGTGGTAATTATGACGGTTCTTATCATAGTTTTATGCCTGCTTACGGCGGCAAGTGCCGTTGCCACAATCTATTTCCGCACCAAAGGTCAGTCCTTCAACGGAATGCTCTGCAAATTTCTTTCGAGCTTCGGTTTTATGTCAATTGCGATCGCGGGATTCTGCAACAATCACCTCTCCGACCCGTATTATTTCTTTCTTGCGGTGTTCGGTCTTATGTTCGGTCAGGGCGGCGATATTCTGCTCGGGTTAAAAGAAATCGCGCCGAAATTCCGCTCAAGACTTATGGCTATGGGAACCTCATCATTTCTTGCGGGGCACATCTTTTTTATTGCCGCATTTATAAAAGTTGCGGGATTTTCGGTTTTTCCGTTTTTAATCGGAGTTATTATTTTTGCTTTTGCGACCGTTCTTATCAAAATTCTGAAGTTCAATGTTGACAAAAAGATGTTCGTTCTGCTCGCGGCGTATTACTCGATTCTTTTTGCAAAATGCATTATGTCGTTTATTGCGCTTTACCGCACGGGCTACAACGCTTTTATTGTTACATCAATCGGCTGTGTATTCTTTATTATCAGCGACACAATTCTCGGTTTTCTGTATTTTCTGCCCGTCAAATCGAAAAACAAATTTGTCGCGGCCGAGCTCGGAACATACTACCCCGCGCAGATTTTGCTCGCGCTTTCGGTATCTCTTATTCCCGTTGTTGCGGGATAACAGGTCAAGGCAATTATTTATCTGTCTTGCGCAGGTAATTATAGCATAAATTTCTTAACGGAGGAAACAAAATGGATCTGTCAAAAATCATCGAAAAAAAATCCGGCTATGCAAAGTATATGTATCAGGAAATCAGATACATCTGCACCAGATTTGAAAAGAGAAATCCCGGCTCAAAGGGCGAGGAACAGGCTTGCGTCTATATGGGCGACGTTATGAAAAGGCTCGGCTGCGACAGGGTTGAGGTTGAATCTTTCAAAGAAAATCCGAAGTCGTTCTACGGCTGGATTTACATTACAATCTCGTGTGTGCTTGCCGCAATAGCGCTCTTCCTTATCGGCGTCGGCGTCGGCGGAAAGTTCGCTGTTATTTTTCCCATAATCGGAATAGTTCTCATTGTTTTCGGTCTTATGCTCGCTCTGCTTCAGTTCGGCATTTACAAAAAGACAGTTGACTTCCTCTTCCCCGAAGAAACAGGTCACAATGTTACCGCTTACAAAAAGCCCACAGGCGAAGTAAAAAGAAGAATCATCTTCAACGGTCACCCCGATGCCGCGTGGGAATGGCCCGTAAACTACGCGCTGGGCGGCGTAGGCTTTGAAGGCCACGCAATCTCCTGCGCTCTCGGCGCTGTTTTCTACATTGTTATTTCCGTAATAGCGGTTATCCAGAAGCTCGGCGGTCAGGACCTTTCCACAATATTCCATGTCGGTCTCTGGGGTCTCTTCTTTACGCCTTTCCTTGTAGGTCTCTATTTTATGGTAAATTACAAAAGAGTTGTTGACGGCGCAAACGACAACCTCACCGGCTGCTATATGGGCATTGCTATTCTCAAGGCTCTTCAGGATGAAAATATTGAGTTTGAAAACACCGAAATCGGCGTTATTCTTACCGGCTCAGAAGAAGCGGGTCTTCGCGGCGCAAAAGCCTGGTGCGAAGCTCACCCTCACGAGTTTGACGATGTTCCCACATTTATTTATTCATACGACACAATCCACGATCCGAAATATCTGCTTGTCAACTACCGCGACCTCAACGCTACCGTAAAGGCCGACAAAGATGTTTCCGACCTCTTTATGGAGTGCGCGGAAGAACTCGGTGTTATCTGCAAGAAGGGTATGGTTCCCCCTCTCGGCGGCGCTACGGATAACGCTGCGTTCGCACAGGCGGGCATGCGTTCAACTGGTATCACCGGTCTTAACCACAAGCTTGAAAGCTACTACCACACCAGGAAGGACTCATATGACAATATGAATCTCGACGGTCTCGCGGACTGCTTCGCGGTCAGCGTTAAAGTGCTTGAAAAGTTTGACGAAGGCGCAAAACAGTAAGGTTTATTGCATTTTAAAATCCCGCAGGGTGACCTGCGGG
>CADAER010000067.1 GCA_902787025.1 Oscillospiraceae bacterium
AAGGGCGATGTATTCAATCTGCCCGTAGGCTCAACGGTAATTGACTTCGCTTACGCCGTTCACTCCGCCGTCGGCAACAGAATGACGGGCGCGAAGGTTGACGGCAGAATAGTGCCGATTGATTACGAAATCAAAAACGGCGAGATTATCGAAATACTGACCTCCTCACAGCAGGGCAAAGGGCCGAGCAGAGACTGGCTCAACATTGTCAAAACAAGTCAGGCGCGTTCGAAAATCCGCCAGTGGTATAAAAAAGAACGAAGAGAAGAAAACATTGTCGAAGGCAGAACCGAACTCGAAAAAGAGTTCCGCCACAACTATATCCGCTTTACGGCGGAGGAATACGACGCCTTTGTTCAGAAGCTCGCCGAGCGTCAGCACTGCAAGACGGTTGAAGACTTTTACGCGACTATCGGCTACGGCGGAATTTCGGTCGCTAAGATGATTCCCTATATCAGGGATGAATACGCAAAAATAGCGAAGTCCAAAATACCCGAAAAGCCCGTTGAAATCAATCAGGGAATCAAGCGGACCAAGAGCAACGACGGCGTTGTGGTTGAGGGCATTGACAACTGCCTTATCAAGTTCTCACGTTGCTGCAATCCCTTGCCCGGCGATGAAATAATAGGCTTTATCACAAGAGGCCACGGCGTTTCGATTCATACAAGAAACTGCACCAATGTTCCCGAAAACATTTCCGAAAGCGCGGAACCAGACAGATGGATAAACGCTTACTGGGACAACAAGAGCCAGAAAGAGGAATTCAAGTGCACAATTCAGATTACCTGCCTTAACAGGATGGGTATGATAGCCGATATCACGGGTCTTCTCGCGTCGATGAGAATTATGATAAACGACCTTAACACAAGAAATTTAAGCGACGGCAGATGCGTATTCAGCATTACCGTTATTGTAAACAGCCTTGAACATCTCAAAAACCTGACCGACAGACTCAGAAAGGTTGAGGATGTTCTCGAAATAGAAAGAACAGGTGTTTGATATATGAGAGCGCTTATACAGAGAGTTACGAATTCCGATGTTTCGGTTGACGGAAACATTACGGGCAGCATAAACAAAGGCTTCAATATTCTGCTCGGCGTTATGCAGGGCGACACAAAAGAAGAAGCGGAGACTCTCGCTTCGAAAATCGTGAAACTCCGCGTGTTCGATGATCCCGACGGTAAAATGAATTTAAGCATAACTGATGTTGACGGCGAAGCGCTTGTTGTTTCGCAGTTCACTCTCTGCGCCGACTGCCGTAAGGGCAACCGTCCCTCATTTGTTGCGTCCGCCCCGCCTGCGGAAGCCACGGAGCTTTATGAGTATTTCTGCTCTCTGCTTAAAGAAAACGGTGTCAGAAAAGTGGCTCAGGGCGTTTTCGGAGCGGATATGCAGGTTAATATTGTCAATGACGGTCCCGTTACCATCTGGCTCGATACGGAGATTTTCAAACAGAGCAGAAGAGGATAAAAATGCTTATAAAACTTATTGAAAACGAATATCCGATGATGTCCAACTGCTGGCTTGTTTATGATGAAAAAAGCAACGAAGCGGCGATTGTTGACGCCTGCGCTTTTGACAACAGAATCAGAACAAGGCAGGAAATCGAAGCGCTCGGCTGCAATGTAAAATATGTTCTGCTGACTCACGGCCATTTTGACCATATTCTCGGCACTTACGGCGTTCAGCAGACTTACGGGGCAAAGGTTGTAGTTCACAGCGCAGATGCTCCAATGCTTACCGACGCTGAAACAAATCTTGCTCGGGTAAACGGAGCGGAAAATGTGTTCAATCCCATAACTCCGGATATTATTGTCGAAGACGGAGACAGCCTTTACCTGGGCGATGCCGAAATAAAAGTTCTTCATACTCCCGGTCATACGAAGGGCAGTGTGTGCTACATCGTAGAAGATGAAAAAACCGTGTTTTCGGGCGATACACTGTTTTGCAGGACGGTAGGCAGAACGGATTTTCCCGGAGGCAGCACGGAAGAACTGAAAAACTCACTGAAAAAGCTTCTTGCCCTTGAAGGCGATTACCGTATTCTTCCCGGTCATAACCGCGAAACGGACCTTGACACCGAAAGGGTGCGCAACATTTTCATCCGGAGGATGTGAAAGCATTGATTCTTGCGGTTCTCAACCACGATTATCACTATGAAACGGAAAATATGTGCCGCATATTTTTTCCGAACGAGAAAATAAATCTCGTTTACGAACGCGGAAACTACAATGAAAATAATGTTGTCGAAACGGAAATTGACGGCGGTATTATATCCGTTTCCTGCGATATAAACGGCAGACACTCCGAAAGGAAAACAGACGCTTCGGCAGTTGAAAACAAAGAACTAGAGACAGGCAGACTTCTTTACGCCTGCCTTTCCGAAATCACGGGATGCGTTCCTCCATGGGGAGTTCTTACCGGTGTCCGCCCGTCAAAGCTGAGGACAAAATGTATAAGGGAATACGGCGAAGACGAGGCTAAACGGCGGTTTGAGGAAAACCTGCTTGTAAGCACATTGAAAACCAATCTCGCGGCCAGCGTTTCAAAGACCGAAAGCGAAATATTATCTCTCTCAAAACCCGATTCTTTCAGCCTTTATGTGTCTGTTCCGTTCTGCCCGAGCAGATGCAGTTATTGCTCTTTTGTTTCTCATTCAATCACAACGCCGGCGGCCAGAAAACTCGTGCCGGAGTATCTCGACAAATTGTGTGAGGAACTTGAACAGTTCGGCAAAATCGCCTCACAGTTAAAACTTAAAATCGAGAGTATATATTTCGGCGGCGGAACACCGAGCGTGCTTGAATCCTCACAGCTCGACAGACTGTGTTCGCAGATAGAAAACAGTTTTGACCTTTCAACCCTTCGCGAATATACGGTTGAATGCGGAAGACCTGATACAATAACACTTCCCAAATTAAGGGCGCTGCGCTTTCATAATGTCGGTCGCATAAGCATCAATCCGCAGACCTTTTCGCAGACCGTTCTCGACTCAATCGGCAGACAGCATACGGTGGAACAGACTTTAAGCGCTTACCGTCTCGCAAGATCCGCGGGCTTTGAGTGCGTCAATATGGATTTAATCGCAGGCCTCACGGGCGACACCGTTGAAAACTTTAAGGAAAGCATTGACACCGCGGTTACTCTCGCACCCGAAAACATCACCGTTCACTCGCTCGCTCTTAAACGCTCGTCGGAGCTCGCGCAGAGCGGAGCCGATGTCGAAGACGGCGACAGGGCGGTGAGGATGCTCGACTACGCGCAGAATAAACTTTCGGGCAGCGGTTATATTCCTTATTATATGTATCGCCAGAGCAAATGCGTGGGCAACCTCGAAAATGTCGGATGGTCTTTGCCCGGCAGAGAGTGTTTATATAATGTTTTTATGATGGAAGAATGTCACACGGTTTTTGCCGCGGGCGCGGGCGCAGTTACGAAACTGAAAGAGCCCAACGGAGATTATATTGAAAGAATTTTCAATTTCAAATATCCATACGAATATATATCACGGTTCGATGAACTGACCGACAGAAAAGAAAGTATTATTGATTTTTACAGGGAACATATATGACAAAATACACCATTGAATCCATAAACTTCGCCGCACGCCACGATCCCGAGGGGTTTGTCAGGCAGAGCTCGAAAAACTACTTCAACGCGGTTGAAAAAGCCGCGGGTTATATTCTTGACAGCGGCCAGAAAATAGTTATGCTAGCGGGGCCGAGTTCTTCCGGCAAAACAACAACCGCGGGACTTATTTCGGATTTTCTCGCCAGAAAAGGCAAAGAGGCGAAAATCATCTCGCTTGACGATTTCTATCTTGAATCGCTTGATCTCTACCCGCTCAATTCCGACGGAAGTTATGATTTTGAGAGCATTCATTCGCTTGACCTGCCCCTGATCAGCAGGTGTTTTGAGGAAATAATCGAAAACGGCGAAACCGTTCTGCCTGTTTTTGATTTCACGACTCATTCAAGGTCTGAAGAAACAAAGCATATCACGCTTGACGATGACACGATCCTCATCGTTGAGGGTATTCACGGGCTTAACCCGCTTATCACGGGCGGGCATCAGGATGAATTCGTCGCAAGACTTTATGTCAGCGTTTCATCCCGTGTTTATGATGATGAAAATGTTGTTCTGAGTAAGCGCAATATGCGGTTTATCCGCCGTCTTGTGCGCGACAGTAAGTTCAGGGCGACTCCCGCCGCCGATACCTTCGCCATCTGGAGCAGCGTTATGGCGGGAGAGGGGAAGTATATTTTCCCGTTCCGCTCGAATGCGGATATCAAACTCGATTCGTTCCACCCGTGCGAACCGGGTCTTATTGCGCAGGAAGCGCTGGCTCTGCTTGATACCGTAAAAGGAACGGAATTTGAAGACGAGGCGAAAGCTTTTTCCGATATTCTGAACTGCTTTGAAACAATTGACAGGTCCGCTCTTATTGAAGACAGCCTTCTTTGCGAATTTCTCGGCAAGCCCGATTAAACTGATTATTCTGGAGAGTGACGGAATTGCGTTCATCCGATAACAAATCAAAATATAATTCCGCCGGTGCTTTCATTTCAACCGGCCTGCTTGTCGTTGCCGCGGTGCTTTTCTCGGCAACGGTTACCAATATGCTCGGCGCGGTCGGCAGGGGATATTTCAATTCGGTTCTAGGACTGTTTGTTCCCTTTATGGTTATTTCTTTCGCCTGCATACCCGAAGCGGCGGCGCGACTTGTCGCCGGCAATATAAACAGCGGCCGTTTCCGTGACGCGAGAATGGTGTCGAAAATCGCATTGAGGCTTATTCTCGTTTCGGGCGCAGCCGGTATGGTTTTAATGTTTATTGCCGCATACCCTTACGCGAAGCTTTTTTCCGGCACAAAGGTTCTGCCTTCGCTGTTTATCATAGGCGTCGCTGTTGTTCCCTGCTGTATTTCGGCTTCTTTCAGAGGCTTTTATGAAGGCCTTTACAGATACTCCGTTTCAAGACTTTTGAAAGCTGTTGAGATTTTTTCGCAATGCGGCTTCGCTCTTCTGTTTATAAAACTGTTTAAAGATAAAGGCGCTCTTCAGTTCGGCTCCGCCGCTTCCAACACGGGCAGTTCCGTTGTTTTCGGCACGACGGTTGGGGATCTGACGTCCGCCAACGGTGTGATTGCCGTTAAGGCCGCTCTCGGCGCCGTTCTCGGTATTATGGTCGGTTCGTTTGTATCGACCGTTATCGCGTATCTGTTCAACAGAATAAAAGGCGACGGGATATCAAAAAAGGAGCTTGCGCTCTCTCCGAGGGCGGAATCCTCAAAGACATTGCTTGACAGTATTTTCTCGGCTGCGGGGTCTTTGGCAGCGTTTTCCGCCGTGCTGTTTTTATTCGGGATAATCGATATCTGCGTTATTCAGCAGAGACTCGGCTTTGTTGTTGACGGCGAAACGGGTTTCAATCTTTTAAGTCAGATGTATGCCGAGGCCTTTTCTTCGGGCGCGGCTTCGTCTGTTCTGAATTTAAGCGACAAAGAAGAGGTCGCGAAATATCTGTTCGGCGTTTACGGTGTTGTTATTGATATTACTGCTTTGTTCGTTCTTATCGCTTCGCTGATAAATATTCCGTTTATGAGAAAAGCTGTTGTGACAGGAGACGAAGAAGAAAAACAGGGCTTCGCGGTAATAATTGAATATTTACTGAAAAAAACTGTTGTTATGTCAATGCCCTCGGGGTTTGTTATCGCTCTTTTGTCAAAACCCGTTTTTACGGCTTTGTTCGGAAGAGGAGCGTTCGCGGGAACCATGCAGATTTCAGCCCGCCTGATGCTTATAACGGGCTTTACCGCTTTCATTATTTCGTTTGCGTCGGCTGTTATCTTTATGCTTTGCGCCTCGGGCAAAACAGGCTTCACCGTCAAGCTCATAGCCGTCGCGGCTGTTATAAAAATCGCGATTGACTTTGTTCTGACTGGTATTCCGAAACTCAATATCTACGGCGCGCTTATCGGCACTCTCGCGTTTTTCGCTGTTCTTGCCCTCGCGGGTGTTTTTGAACTTCTATCCGAAACAGGTATTAAACCCGACTGGTCTTCCGTATTTATCAAGCCGGCGGTCTGTTCGATTTTCTGCGCTTTCAGCGCATACTGCGCGAATTCGCTGCTGTGCATCATAATTCCCGACTTCAATTCATCAGGTTTTTTAAGCGGAAAAACCGTTTCGCTCTTGATTTCTCTCGTTTTTGCCGCTTTCGTCTATATAATTTCGTTATTTTTTGTCAAAGAATTTACCGAAAAAGATGTTTTTTCTATGTCAAACGGAGAAAATATTGCAAAAACCCTTGAAAAATACGGATTTTTGGGTTAAAATACAATATGTTGTGATTCGGAGTTTCAGATATGACAGATTTTGAGTTTAAAAACAATTACAATATTGATGATTTTTTGCATATTATGAAACTGCTCCGTTCACCGGGCGGCTGTCCGTGGGACATCGAGCAGACTCATAAAAGCATAAGAAAAAATCTTATTGAAGAAACATACGAAGTTATCGAGGCAATCGATAAGGATGACACAACACTTCTTTGCGAAGAACTCGGCGACCTGCTTATGCAGATTATTTTCCATACACAGATGGAAGAGGAAAAAGGCACATTCACATTTGATGATGTTTGTGACGGAATCTGCAAAAAACTCATTGTCCGCCATCCCCATGTTTTCGGCGATGTCACCGTCAACGATTCGGGCGAGGTCCTGAAAAACTGGGATGAAATCAAGCGCAAGACAAAGGGGCAGAAAACAACAGGCGAGTCAATGCAGAGCGTTCCCCGCGAACTTCCCGCGCTTATGAGAGCGCAGAAGTTGCAGCAGAAAGCCGCAAAAGTCGGTTTTGACTGGGACGATATTTCGGGCGCTATTGAAAAAATCGGCGAAGAAACAAACGAACTGAAATCCGCCGTTGAGAATAATGATGCCGAAAATCAGATTGAAGAACTCGGAGATCTGCTTTTCTCCGTTGTCAATGTTTCAAGGTTTATAA
>CADAER010000068.1 GCA_902787025.1 Oscillospiraceae bacterium
AGCAGTTTGTGAAAAAAGGAATGTGCTGTGATTTTTCAATTCACGATAAAGGCGACGGCAATCCTCACGCGCATATACTTCTCACTCTCAGGTCGCTGAATGAAAACGGAGAGTGGATGCCGAAGTGCAGAAAAGAATACGACCTCGATGAAAACGGAGAAAGAATAAAACTGCCTTCCGGCGAATTCAAAAGTCACAGAGTTGATTTGACCGACTGGAACAAAAGAGAAAACTGTGAACTCTGGCGCAGCGAATGGGCGAAGATACAGAACAGATATTATGAAAAGAATAATATTGATGTTCGTATAGATCTCCGTTCATACGAGCGCAGAGAAATTGACAAGCTTCCGTCGGTTCATCTCGGACCGTATGCATCCGGTCTGGAGAAACAGGGCGTTGAAACCGAACTCGGTAATTTCAACAGAGCCATTGAGGAACACAACAAAGAAAAAATGACTCTGATTGAATTAATCGGAAAGATTAAATCGATCATTTCGGAAATAGCCGATAAGCTTCGCAGGCTCAGAACAAATTCAGTCAAAGAACCCACGCTTACGGAAATACTTATTGATTATCTTGAAATCCGCAAGAGCGGGAGAAGCGACTGGGGCTTTTACGCAAAAAGAAACTGCACGATAAAAGATCTCAAGGAAGTATCCGCGGCGATAGTTTTTCTGAGCAATAACAATCTGAGAACTGTCAAAGATCTCAGACGGATAATAGATTCCGCAGACAAAAAGGAAAAGATCCGCAAAGAGATGAAAGACACAAAACAGATTATTGTAAAGCTCAGGGATATTTATGATACCGAGGAAACATACGGCAAGTATCTGAAATCATTTTTCAAAGACGGTTACTACAAAACCCACAAGGAACAGATTGACAGATACCGTAAAGCCGAAAAATATCTTAAGAGCCGCGGTTACGATTCGCTGACAAATATTGAGCCGTTTGAAGCAGAATATGACCGGCTCAAGGCTGAATACAAATCATTCGGAGATGATGTTCCCGAAAAGAACAGCGATAAATACAAAGAGCTGTATCGCATCAGCAGAATTGTTTCAACTGTTCTTGACGATATGGATATTCAGTCCGACACTGCTCAGCCGGAAAAGAAAAAAGACTCCGTGCTCGGAAAGCTTGAAAAGAATAAAGAGAAAGTCAGGCAAAACGAGGCGGAAAAATCTCAAAATACACAAAGGGGCAAAAGCTATACCCCGGAAAGGTAAAGAATGTATAATTTCATTAATAAAATACGCACTATGGAGGTGAGAAAATGAATAATACCGAAAACGCCAACAACGGTATTCAAGAGGTAATGAACGCCAAGGATATAGCCAGATACCTAAAAATATCGGTTTCGCAGGCATATAATCTGCTTGCATCGGAATCTTTTCCCACTCTGCACATTGGTAACAGAAAACTTGTCACGATAAATAATTTGAATGAATGGATGCTGAAAAACACGAATACGATATCAGATTAAATCTAAATGCTTGTAGTTCTGCCGTAATTATGTTATAATAAATATGCCGCCATTCAAGATGCGGCACATAGGCAGGATTATGCAAAACCAATATGGAAGGAGCAATGTCTATGGCAAAACGCCGCCCCAACGGTGAGGGTCATTACAGAAAACACCCTAACGGATCTTGGGAGTGGCAAGTTATGATAGGCCGTGATTTAAACGGTCAGCCAATACGCAAGAGTTTTTTTGCTAATACTAAAAAGGAAGCAAGAAGAATCGGCGAAGATTACATTGAAGAATTTGGCAGCGGCACTAAAGGTCTTAACGGCTTTACACCTTTTTCAAAATGGGCGGATAAGTGGTATGCCTATATCAAAGGAACCGTTACAATGACCACCTATGAGAGTTATAAATATACTCTCAAAATAATCAAGGATTATTTCAAAGATACTCCTATATGCGAAATCAAGGCGCTGGATATTGAAATAATGCTGAAATCAATGGCCGCAGAAGGAAGGTCTTCTTCTTACACTTCAAAAATACGGGGTATGCTTTTTCAGATTTTCCGAAAAGCAGAAGCGAATGAAATGATAAGAAGAAACCCCGTTGCATTGGCTGATAAACTCAGACGGCCAAGGCAACTGGGTGAAGAAGAAGCGGCAAAAAAAGATTCCTTCACTGCTGAAGAAATCTACAGGATGAATAAATATCTGCCCGATGATCGCGTTGGCTGGAGCATCCGTCTTATGCTGGGAACCGGGATGCGCACGCAGGAATTGCTTGCGTTACAGCCGAAGCATATTGCTTTTGACGGCTCCAAGATAGATGTTCATCAAGCGGTTGTAATGCAGAAAGGAACAGCCGTTATCGGTCCCACAAAAACCAGGGAAAGTTACCGGACAATTCCCGTGCCGATGAATCTCCGTCAATACGCAATCAAATTACGGAATACCGATAAAGAATATTGCTGGTACGGAACAAAAACGGCATTTATCAATCCAAGCACTTTCCGATACATGTTTAAGGAAGCTCTGGAAGAGGTTGGCGAAGTAAGGATACTTACACCTCACTGCTGCAGACATACTTATGTTTCGCAGTTACAGTCGCAGGGTGTTGATATTGAAACCATTATGGCAATGACGGGACACACCAAACTTCAGACCACCGAGCATTATCTTCATGTTCAGCCCAAAAATAAGGACGATGCCATCGCCCAACTCAATGTATTGTTTGCTTCATAAAAAATCTTCTGTTTCTTTATGGAAAATTAAATAGATAATGTACTCAAAATAATTGCAGTAAAACGCAAAATAATTGCAGTACAGACACAGAGAGCGCTTGAACGGCAGCCAAAAAAGAAAATCCGCAAATCCTTGATATACAAGGACTTACGGACTATCTGATCCTGGTGGAGATGAGGGGGATCGAACCCCTTACCTCTTGAATGCCATTCAAGCGCTCTCCCAAGTGAGCTACACCCCCGAGAAAGTTGAAGCATTTTTAATGCTTGACTATATTATCACAGTTTTTTAAAAAAATCAATAGCGAATTTATCATAATTTTCAGCCGCGGAAGCGGTTCCTGAAATGTGTCAGAAAACAGGAACAATACCGTCGGATAATAAAAACGCCTGTCATCCGACAGACGTTTTTCTGGTGATCCACCGGGGACTCGAACCCCGGACACCTTGATTAAAAGTCAAGTGCTCTACCGCCTGAGCTAGTGGATCGTTTTGTTGAGTGCCTTGATATCATACAACATAGATTAATCAATGTCAAGAATTTTTTTGATTTTTCTATAAATAATTATTATATTCAATAATCAATTATTTCCCGTTCCGAAATATTTTTTGTATTTTGTGGTTTTTGCCTTCTGAAGTCTTGAAATATTACAATATACAGTATATAATCAAATGGATATGAAATAACATCGGAGGTATATTATGAAGCTTACTATGTCACAGGCTCTCGTCAAATTCCTTGACAACCAGTATGTCAGTTTTGACGGAGTTGAAACAAAATTTGTTGACGGTATTTTCGGCATATTCGGTCACGGCTGCGTTGTCGGTTTAGGCCAGGCTCTCGAGCAGGGCGGCCACAACCTCAAATTCTATCAGGGACACAATGAGCAGGGTATGGCTCACGCGGCAATCGGTTTTGCAAAGCAGAACTGCCGCCGCAAGATTATCGCCTGCACCTCATCCATAGGTCCCGGCGCTCTCAATATGGTAACCGCCGCAGGCACGGCCACGGCTAACAGAATACCTCTTCTGCTTCTGCCCGGTGACACTTTTGCCTGCCGTCAGCCCGATCCCGTCCTCCAGCAGATTGAACAGCCCACCGGCTATTCCACAACCGCGAACGATGCTTTCAAGGCAGTCTGCAAATACTGGGACAGAGTAGTCCGTCCCGAGCAGCTTATGACGGCCTGCCTCAACGCTTTCCGCGTGCTTACCGATCCCGCCGAAACAGGCGCGGTATGCCTTGCTATGCCTCAAGATGTTGAAGGCGAAGCATTTGATTACCCCGATTATTTCCTTCAGAAAAGAGTATGGTATATTGACAGAAGAAGCGCTTCAACCCGCGAGATAAACAGAGCCGTAAAACTCATCGCTTCAAGCGAAAAGCCTCTGCTTATCGTGGGCGGCGGCGTCACATATTCGGAAGCGTGGGATACTGCCAAAATATTTGCCGAGAAGTTCAATATTCCCATCGGCGAAACCCAGGCGGGCAAAGGCAACATCCGCTGGGATCATCCCCTTAACCTCGGCGGTATCGGCGTTACGGGCGGCCCCGCGGCGAACGCTCTCGCGAAACAGGCGGATCTCATTATCGCCGTCGGCACAAGACTTACCGACTTCACCACCTCTTCAAAATGGCTTTTCCAGAATCCCGATGTGAAGATTCTTACAATAAATGTTTCATCCTTCGACGCATTCAAAATGGATGCCGTTTCCGTTATTTCCGACGCGAAAGGCGCTCTGCTTGATATTATGGGCGGCCTTATGGATGAAGAATACTACTCCGACTGGGGCGAAGAGATAGCCGACGCGAAGAGCGCATACAACGCGGAGGTTGACCGCAATTACAGCGTTTATCTTCAGGATGCGCTCTCTCAGACACGCGCTCTCGGTGAAATAAACAAACTCATCGCGCCCGATTCAATAGTTGTCGGCTCGTCCGGCAGCCTTCCCGGATGCCTTCAGAGGCTCTGGCGCTCATCGAGACCTAAATCATATCATGTTGAATACGGTTTCTCCTGTATGGGTTATGAAGTCTGCGCCGCTCTCGGCGTAAAACTTGCCGAGCCCGACAGAGAGGTTTACACAATGGTCGGCGACGGCTCCTTCCTTATGCTTCACAGCGAACTTTACACAGCGGTTATGGAGCACGCCAAAATCAATGTTATGCTCTTTGACAACTCCGGCTGGGGATGCATAGAGAACCTTCAGAACAATCAGGGAACCGATACATTCGGCACAAGATTCCAGGAACGCAATCCCGTAACCGGAATGCTCGACGGCCCCATTGTCCCAGTCGATTACGCAAGAATCGCGGAAGGCTACGGCTGCAAGGCATACAGAGTCAATAATATCAAAGATTTGCGCGAAGCCCTCGCGGATTCCAAAAAACAGGAAGGCCCCGTGCTCTTCGATATCAAAGTTGCTCACGGCAGTATGAGCGACGGCTATGACGCCTGGTGGCGTGTCGGCGTTGCCGAGGTTTCCGAAAGCGAAAGAGTCAGACTTGCATACGAAGAGATGCAGGAAAACATAGAAAAAGCAAGACTTTATTAATTGAATTAAGGAGAGGCACTATGCTTAACAAAGAAAAAGTAAACCTTGCAATTGCTCCCATCGCGTGGACAAACGACGATCTTCCCGATCTGGGCGCGGAGAATACATTTGAACAGTGCGTAAGCGAAATGGCGCTCAGCGGTTTCACCGGCAGTGAAATCGGAAATAAATATCCCAAGGATGTTGAAACACTTAAACATAAACTCGATGTCAGAGGTATGAGAATCTGCAACGCGTGGTTCTCGTCACTCCTCCTTTCAGAAGGCTATGACGCTACAATCGAAGCGTTCATAAAACACAGGGATTTCCTCTATGCTCTCGGCGCAAGAGTTATCGGAGCTTCCGAGCAGGGCAATTCAATTCAGGGCAAACCCGTCAGCATTTTCGGCGAAAAGCCCGTCTATACCGATGAACAGTGGGCTCTTATCGCAAAGGGCTTCAATGAAATGGGCAGACTCGCGAAAGAAAAGGGTATGTATTTCACGATTCATCACCATATGGGCACGGGAGTTCAGACTTCAGAAGAAATCGACAAGCTTATGGAAATCACCGATCCCGACCTTGTTTATCTTCTTTTCGATACCGGCCATCTTGCGTTCTCAGGTGAGGATGCCGTAGCCGTTCTCGAAAAATATGTCAACAGAGTAAAGCACGTTCACCTTAAAAGCATCCGTCAGAATGTCATTGACGAAGGCAAGGCAAAGGGCTGGAGCTTCCTTGACTGCGTCCGCGCGGGCGCGTTCACCGTTCCCGGAGACGGCGACTTCGATTTCACTCCCGTTTTCGACATTCTCGCGAAAGCGGATTACGAAGGCTGGGTTGTCGTCGAGGCTGAACAGGACCCCGCGAAGGCAAACCCCTATGAATACGCATGCCTCGCAAGGGCTTATATCAGAGAGAAAACAGGTCTTTAATCAAAAACAAAGCAAGGTGCGTCTGATAAGCGCGCCTTGCTTAATCTTTTTATTCGGGAGAAAAATATGCTTAAATTTTATCTTATTACCGACACGCATCTCTGGAGTGTTCGAAGAATGGGGCCCAGCGGTCACATAGACCAGACCTGCACGGATGAATCAGAAGCGATCATCGACTCCGCTTTTGATATCCTTTCCGCAAAAACCGACTCGGATATCATCCTCATAGCCGGCGACCTTACAAAAAGCGGCGAGCGTCCCAATCACGAAGAAATGGTTAAAAAACTCTACGCTCTCAAAGAGAAGGGCAAAAGGGTTTATGTCATAACGGCAACCCACGACTACGGCCTTCGCGGCGTGGATGATAACGGCAACACCATCGGTGAAGATGACGGCAGTGTTGTCCGCCGTGAGGAACTGCGTGAAATGTATAAGGATTTCGGCTTTAACGAAGCCATTGCGGAAGACAAACGCTCAATGAGTTATGTAGTTCAGCTTGCCGACGGATACAGACTTCTCTGCCTCAATGACGACGGCAACGGCAGAAGCTTCTGCGGCTATTACTCCGAAACAATGAAGTGGATAAAAGAACAGCTTGCAAAGGCGAAGCAGGACGGTCAGTTCATCTTTGCCATGACTCATCATCCGGTTCTGCCTCCGTTCCCCGCCTATCCTCTCGTCAGTCAGAGAGATATGCTCGGCGAATATGAAAAAACATCCGTCGAACTGGCGGATGCAGGTCTGAGATACATTTTCACAGGTCATACTCACTGCCAGAACATCGACAGCATCGTTACGCCGAAGGGAAACC
>CADAER010000069.1 GCA_902787025.1 Oscillospiraceae bacterium
AATTCAGTTCTGGATTTTACCGAAGGTGAAACATACATAGTCAGTCTCAAGCACCGTGGTTGGGGAGAGGACGATGCTGTTTACTCAATCAGAGTCACTCACCCTCATGTTGATGAAAACAACGACTGCGAGTGCGATATTTGTCATACAGTTTTCCGCCGTTCAATAGCGTTGGGTGAAACGGTTGATGTAAGTGTTTCGACAGGAGAAACCGAAGAACTTGTATTTGCCTGCGAAAAAACAGGGGACTATGTTTTTTCAGACTCGGCACATCATAACGGCAGCATTTATAATGCTTCCGGAAGTGTTGTAGGAGCTCTTGATAACAAAACTCATCTTACAGGCGGCGAAACCTATATTGTAAAGCTGAAATATAACGGATTATCTCCCGAAAGCACGCTGTATACAATAACGCTTAAACATATTCACTCGGATTCAGACGGAGATTACCGGTGTGATATTTGTGACACAATTTACCGCTTTGATGCAGAAGAAAACAATACGCTGAGAGTGACGGTTTCCGCAAATGACTTTGTTGAAGTCGTGTTTGCTTGTTTGCGCACGGATGAATATAAGTTTGAATGCATTGAAGATATTGAAGGCAACGGATATTTCCGTGACCACCATGTATATGATTCACAGAACAGCAATTTGGGTAAATCATATTATTGCACATATAATCTGACAGCAGGTGAAACCTATTACCTGAAACTTTCATATGTCCCCAATGAGGATGAATCTGCAACAGTGGATGTTACGGTTACCGCGGTTGGAGGAAACAACCCCGATAATCCGGATAACCCTGACAACCCTGATAATCCTGATAATCCCGATAATCCTGACAACCCTGACAATCCCGATGTTCCCGCAAAACCCGATGTTTCAAAAACAAAAATAACCGCGCCCACAGGAACCAGACAGATTTATTGGAAATTCAAAGCGCACCTTGTTGCGACAGCGACAAAGCTTCCGAAGGAATGTCATATCGCGTGGTATGAAGGAAAGAAAAAAGTATCCGATGAGGCGGATTTCACAACCGAAAACGGTTTGACATTTAACCACACATACACGGCAAAAATAGTTGACAAAAACGGAAATGTTCTCAGTAAACCTGCACAGGAAAAAACTGTGACAGTTGAAGTCAAAGACGGGTTCTTTTCAAGGATAATCTCGTTCTTTATGCGTCTTTTCAGCGGAGATGTTGCTGATATTGTTTAAAATCATTTGCGGTCTTGACTAATCGATGCTGTTTGTTTATAATTTTATTAAAAAGAAAAAAGGAGAAATGAATTATGCAGACTATGCTCGCATACTGGCTGACATTTATTCTGTTTTTCACATCCGGCTTCGGTATGATAGGCGACAAATATGATGTTTTTGAAAACATCCGTTACGGCGACGCAGAGAGAGACCTTGTCACAATCTATGTGCCGGAGAGTGCATACAAGAACGAGCAAAACGGTTGCATTCTCTATATTCACGGTGGGTCCTGGCAGGGCGGTGAAAAAGAAGATATGGCGCCTCACTGCAAAAAACTCGCGATGCAGGGCTACATCACCGCCACAATGAGTTATTCTCTTATTACAGATGAAACACCCGATGTCACCGTTTTCACAATGCTTGATGAAATCGATATGTGCATTGACGCCATAAAGAAATTCTCCGATGAAAAAGAGCTCAACATAACAAAACTCGCAACATCCGGCTATTCCGCGGGCGGTCATATCTCAATGCTTTACAGTTATTCAAGACCGCAGGATTCCTCGATTGAACTCGCGTTCACCGCAAACAGAGTAGGTCCGTCCGATATGAGCAAAGAAGTCTGGGGCAGCTACTCTCTCGCGGGTATGCTCGCCGGCGTGAAAATCACAGATGAAATGGTGGAGAGCGGCGAAGCGAAAAGAATTGTTGATTCCGTCTCACCAGTGGCGTTTGTCGACAAAAACACAATGCCCTCGATTTTCGCTTACGCAGGCAACGATCCTCTCGTTCAGAAGGGCAACAGAATTTCGATGGAAAATACCTTCAAAGATAACGGCACTCCCTATGAATACATATTCTTCCCGCTTTCAGGCCACGGCCTGCTTCTTGATCCCTGGAGCGAGGTTGAGTATTATGACGCCCTCTATTCCTATTGCGAAACATATTTCGGATATTGATTGCCCGTAACGGCAGTTAAATAAATATTTTATCGAGGAGGAAATACTATGAAGAAACTCAGAGCAATAATCGCTGTAGCGCTCGTTCTCTGCACTGTAGTTGTGCTGTTCGCAGGTTGCGGTAAAACCCTGAAAGGCACATACAAAGCAAACGATGATATCGGCGGAACCCTTACATTTGACAAAGATAACAAAGTAACAGGCGAACTCTTCGGCCTCACAATTGACGGCGAATACTCCATTGAAGGCGATGAGATTACATTCAGTTACAAATCTGCTTTCGGTATCGGCGCCACTGTTACAAAGTCATTTGAAAAGAGCGGCGGCACACTTGTTATCGACGGCACGGAATTTGTTAAACAATAATTTTTGAATATTGAAAACGGCTTGCAGAGCAATCTGCAAGCCGTTTTTGTTATGTCAGCAAATCTCCGATAATCGCGTTGGAAACAAGGAAGCCTTTTGCTGTCAATGATATTGAATTATCTGTAATTTCAGCAAGACCGTTTTTTTCATACTTTTTTGCCTTTTCGAAAAATCTTTCGGGAATATGAAATCCGAATCTTTCAAAAGCCATACTGTCTTGCAAGCCTTCTGTGAGTCTTAATGCAAGCATTGCGTATTCGTCAAAATCCCCGCCGCTGCCGTCGTAAACAGGTTGCGGATTATTCAGGTATTCATTTAAATCTCTGCCGTAATAAAACCTTTTTCCGCCGATAAAAGAATGTGCCGCGGGTCCTATACCGAGATATTCTTCGCATCGCCAGTATTTCAGATTGTGCCTGCTCTCAAAGCCCGGAAAAGCAAAATTGGAGATTTCATATTGTTTCATACCGTTTTGCTCTGTCAGTTCAACACATTTAAGATAAAGGTCGGCAGTTTCGTCTTCATCAGGAAGATTCAATCTGTCTTTTGCCTTGTAAAAGTAAGTGCATTCTTCGATTTTAAGAATATATGCGCTTATGTGTTTTACTCCTGCCGAAAAGCAGAAATCCACACTCCGCTTCAGAGTGTCTTCATTTTGACCGGGAATGCCGAGCATAAGGTCAAGCGAAATATTGCCAATTCCGTCGCTCTGCGCCCTTTTTACGGCATTTTTTACATCCTGCGCTCCCGCTCTTCTCCCGAGCGCTTTGCGCTCGCTGTCAACGGCAGACTGAAGCCCGAATGATATTCTGTTGATACCCGCCTTCGCCGCTTTTTCAAAATCAAATCCGCCGTCCCCGCAGTCCGAAGGGTTGCATTCAACCGTAATTTCGTGATTGTCAGTTATATCGGCACATTTAAGAATCTCCGCAATATTTTCCGCCCCGATAACCGACGGAGTTCCGCCGCCGAAATAAACCGTATCAAATTGATAATTGTCATATCCGCGAAGCTGATTACATACGCATTTTACATATTTGTCAACCGTATCGCCGGACGGCATTACCGAATAGAAATCACAGTAAGGGCATTTTGAACGGCAGAACGGTATGTGAATATATAATCCTAAAGGCATATTTTCACCTCGTTAAAAGAACAGGCGGGAATAATCCCGCCGGTAATCAGTTGTTGTCATCAAGTTTGAGAACAGCCATAAACGCTTCCTGGGGCACTTCCACGCTGCCGAAGGAGCGCATTCTTTTTTTGCCCTCTTTCTGTTTTTCAAGAAGCTTTTTCTTACGCGTGATGTCGCCGCCGTAGCATTTCGCGAGAACATCTTTTCGCATGGCCTTGATTGTTTCGCGCGCAATAACCTTTCCGCCGATAGCCACCTGAACAGGAATCTCAAACATCTGTCTCGGAATATTTTCCTTGAGCTTTTCGGCTATCTTGCGCGCCTTGCCGTAAGCCATATCCGCGTGAATGATGAATGACAGCGCATCAATGACATCACCGTTAAGCAGAACATCAAGCTTAACAAGATTTGACCGTCTGTAATCGCAGATTTCATAGTCAAAAGAAGCGTAACCTCTTGTTCTCGATTTCAGCGAATCAAAGAAGTCATAAATAATCTCGTTGAGCGGTAGCTCATAGAGTATGTCAACACGGTCCTTCGTAATGTAATCCATACCCTTGAATATTCCGCGCCTTGTCTGGCATAAATCCATAATTGTTCCGACATATTCGGCAGGGGAGTAAATATGAGCGTTCGTGAACGGCTCCTCGCAGTAGTCGATGTTAGCGGGGTTGGGATAATGCGTCGGATTGTCGATTTCAACTACCGAACCGTCCGTCATATGAATCTTATAAATAACGCTCGGAATTGTCGTCACGAGGTCAAGATCGTATTCGCGCTCAAGTCTCTCCTGAATAATCTCAAGATGAAGAAGACCTAAAAAACCGCAGCGGAAACCGAAACCGAGAACGCCGGATGTTTCAGGTTCGAACGAGAGCGCCGCGTCGTTAAGACGCAATTTTTCAAGAGCGTCTCTGAGCGCTTCATAGTCATTGCCGTCAGCGGGGTAAACTCCGCAGAAAACCATAGGCAGAACGCTTCTGTAACCCGGCAGAGGTTCGGGAGCGGGATTTGTCGCAAGTGTAACCGTGTCGCCCACATTTGCGTCACGCACAGTTTTAATTGAAGCGGTAATATAGCCGACCTCACCCGCGCATAATTCGTCTGCGGGTTCCATTGACTGGGCGCGCATATATCCGACCTCAACAACAGTGAATGTCGCGCCCGTCTGCATCATCTTCATTGTGTCGCCCGCTTTGATTTTGCCGTCCATAATGCGCACATAAACAATAACGCCTCGGTAACTGTCATAGACGGAGTCGAAAATAAGCGCGCGGAGCGGTGCAGAATCATCGCCTTTCGGCGCAGGTATATCCTGAACGATTCTTTCAAGAACCTGCTCGACGTTGAGACCTGTTTTTGCGGAAACCCTGGGAGCGACGGAGCAGTCAAGTCCGATTACATCCTCGATTTCCTTAGCGACCTCGTCAGGCATTGCCGAAGGCAAGTCTATTTTATTGATTACAGGCACAATCTCAAGGTCGTGGTCAAGCGCAAGGTAAGTGTTAGCAAGCGTCTGCGCCTCAATGCCTTGTGTTGCGTCAACAACAAGAATAGCTCCCTCGCACGCCGCAAGAGAGCGTGAAACCTCGTAATTGAAGTCAACATGGCCGGGAGTGTCAATGAGGTTGAGTTCATAAACCTCACCGTCATTTGCCGTGTAGTCAAGTTTAACGGCGTGTGCCTTTATTGTGATTCCTCTCTCACGCTCAAGGTCCATATCGTCAAGAATCTGCTCTGTCATATCGCGGAGCGCCACGGATTTTGTCAATTCAAGCAGTCTGTCCGCAAGAGTCGATTTGCCGTGGTCTATGTGAGCTATTATTGAGAAATTTCTGATTTTATCCTTTGAAACAGCCAATTTTATTTTCCTTTCAGAAAAACTGTTATGACATAGCGTCAAGATCGCGCGGGGCAATGGTCTGACCTATCCACATCTCTTCCCATTTGCGCCCTGCGATGTATTCAATCCGCTTTTTCTCCTCGTCGGAGATTGTGCAAGCACCCGTCTCGTGTTTTTCGGCGATAATGCGTTTTATCTCCTCGTGGTCGTGCTTCGTCATCTTATATTTATAAATTGAGATAACACAGAACAGCGCGAGTATTGACGGAATTACCGAATAATTGAGTCTCAGACCGAAGATGGTGCGTTTTGCCTGCTCAAGCGGATGTTTTACGGCGGGGTTGTAGCCGAACCACTCGAGTGACTGACCTACCACATAGCCCATAAAACTGCTGATTGTCTTGCTGAAAAATGTTCTGAATGTGGAGATAACGCCTTCTCTGCGTCTGCCGGTGATAAGCTCGTCAACGTCGGTGATGTCGGGCTGAATGTTCTCGGCAACAAAGCCGGGACCTGAGAATCCGAAATTGTAAAGAATGGATGAAACAATAATAACCGCGTATTTGATAATCTGCGGAGTCTGGTATGTGAGAAAACCGTTCATAGCAATACCCACAACCATAAGCGGCCCCAGGAACTTTCCGCAGGCGGTCTTGCCCTTATATCGGGTAATCAGATAGTTTATCGGCGAGCCGCTGAACTCGGCTATACCCGAAATAATATTCATCGAAATAAAGATGTTGTATGTGTCCGTGACGCTTACCATAAAATACTGGTCGGCGTAGTTACAGAAATAACGGCTCATTGAGTAGAAAAGCGCAATGATGAAATACTGCCTGAACGCCTTGTTTGAAAATACCGTTTTGTATTCGCTTACGAGAAACGAGAAATCGATTTTTTCGTTAACCTGATCTTTTGAAGAGGGTTCCTTCGTCTTGAAGAAGCATAAAATCGGCGACCAGGAGAACCATATCATAAGCACAATGCCCACAAGCGCGTATTTGCCTTTGTCAAGAGGCGAGGGTGTCGGCAGGGCGGTGAGCGCCGTTTTTACGCTGAATCCGCTTAAAGCGAGGGCGGTGAAAACATAGGATGAAACCTGACCGACCGAGTTGAAAGCGTATTCAACAATTTTATACTGTGTTCTCTCAAAATATCCGGGCGCAACCGTCGGCAGCATGGCGGTGTGCGGAATACTCATCATTGTCATGAATGTGCAATACATAATCGCCGCAAAAAGATACCAAAGCCAGGTCGCGGTCGGGTTACCCTTGTCGGAGATACCGAAAGAGGTCCATTTGAAAAGATATGCAATTGCAAAAGGTATAGCGCCGATAAGCAGGTAAGGTCTGTGTCTGCCGAGCTTTGATCTCGTCCTGTCGGTAATTATACCCATGAACGGGTCGCTTACGGCGTCCCATAAACCGGC
>CADAER010000070.1 GCA_902787025.1 Oscillospiraceae bacterium
GAGTCGATTCCTCCGTCGCCGCCGTGCTGCTTCATAAAGCGATAGGCGGAAATCTTATCTGCGTTTTCGTTGACCACGGTCTTCTGCGCAAGGATGAGGTCAGGGCGGTCGGCAGACAGCTTGGAATCCCCGAATATCTTGTCGCACGTCAGCCATTCCCCGGACCGGGTCTCGCGATAAGGGTGATCGGAGAGGTGACGAGGGAAAAGCTCGACATTCTCCGCGAAGCCGACGCGATTTTCAGGGAGGAGCTTGATAACTCTGAATTCGGCGGAAAGGCAAACCAGTATTTTGCCGTGATTACGGACTGCCGCACGGTAGGCGTAATGGGCGACGCGCGCACCTACGGCTACACGGTTGCTCTTCGCGCGGTTACAACAGACGACTTTATGACCGCCGATTTCGCGCGGATTCCGTTTGAGATACTCGCGAAAGCGTCAAACCGCATAACGAACGAAGTGCGCACGGTCAGCAGGGTGGTTTACGATATCACAGCCAAACCGCCCGCGACGGTTGAGTGGGAATAATTGTCATTTTGCACAAAAGAGAAACCTGCGTTTATTGCAAAATACACACATATTCCGAATTTTGCGAATTTGGCAAAATACGGTTGACACACAAAAAACATAAGCGTAAAATAAAGGCATACAAGGCAAAGGCGTCTTTGAGTTTCGGCTCATCGACGCCTTTTATATTTTTATTTCATTAAAGGAAGCAACGGCGCTTTTCCGCAAGGGAAAAGCGCCTCTTCTTATTTTAAGGAGGTCTCGACATGGAAACGGACAATTTCGACAATTCCGACGAGGTTTATTTCTTTATGGATGAACCTCAGCTCAAACAGATTGACATCGAAGAACTTGAAAAAGAACACGGCGACGAAGATCCCGCAAGCGGCGACGAGGCCTTCTGCCTCAACGATTCCGCCAGGGACTGAGCCGTGAAAATGATTAACAGAATTAACGGAGGAAAAAACAATGAGTAAAATCACAAAGGAAGAAATACTGAAAAGCGCGAAAGAAAACAATGTGGAATTTATCCGTCTTCAGTTCACCGATCTTTTCGGCATTATGAAAAACATCGCCGTTACGGTATCGCAGCTTGAAAAAGCGCTTGACAACGACTGCATGTTTGACGGCTCGTCAATCGACGGCTTCGCGAGAATAGACGAGAGCGATATGTATCTTCACCCCGACCTTGACTCCTGGGCTATCGTTCCCTGGAGAAAGCACAACGAGATTCAGACCGGCAGACTCATCTGCTCGGCTTACAAAGCGGATAATGTCACCCCGTTTGACGGCGACCCGAGAAACATTTTCAAAAGAGTTATGGACGAGGCTGCCGCGGAGGGCTACGGCTTCAACGTAGGTCCCGAATGCGAGTTCTTCCTTTTCAAACTCGACGAGAGCGGCAAACCCACGCTTGAGACGGGCGACGAAGCGGGCTACTTCGACCTGAACCCCATCGACCACGGCGAGAACTGCCGCAGAGACATCTGCCTCGCGCTTGAAAAGATGGGCTATATAATTGAGGCCTCCCATCACGAGGTTGCGGAAGGTCAGCACGAAATCGACTTCCAGTTCGGCGACGGTCTGACCACAGCCGACAGGGTTATGACCTTCAAGCACGTTGTAAAAACCTACGCCACGAAGCACGGACTTCACGCGACATTTATGCCCAAACCCATTTACGGAATCAACGGCTCCGGTATGCATACGAACATGAGCCTTTATGATATCAAGACGGGCAAAAACATTTTTGACGACCCCGACGGCGAGCTCGGCCTTTCAAAAGAGGCTTATGCCTTCATCGCGGGCATTATGGACCACATCAAGGGTATAGCGGTGTTCTCAAACCCGACCGTCAACTCATACAAGAGACTTGTTCCCGGCTACGAAGCGCCGAGCTATCTCGTATGGAGCACCTCGAACCGTTCCTGCCTTGTCAGGATTCCCGCATCAAGAGGCAAGGGCACCCGTGTTGAACTGCGCTGCCCCGACCCGACCTGCAACCCCTATCTTGAAATGGCGCTCTGCCTTGCGGCCGGTCTTGACGGCATAAAGAGAGGTCTTGTTCCGAAGCCCGCCTATGACAAGAACGTGTTTGTTCTTTCGGACGAGGAGCTTGCGAAGGAAGGCATCGAATGTCTGCCCGGCACTCTCGAGGAGGCTGTAAAAGAAGCGGAGAAGGATCCGTTCATCAAGAAAGTTATCGGCGAACAGGCGTTTGACAACTACATCAAGGGCAAGAAAGCTGAATGGGATGATTACAGAACAAAGGTAAGTCAGTGGGAAATCGACAGATATATGATTAACTATTGATTCCCGCTTCCATAAAAGAACATCTCTACATTTTGCTCCTTTTCAACGGGAATGCTCTTTGATTTTTCGGAGAGCATTCCTACCTTTTAAAAAAAACGAAAGTGATTATATGTTATGACAGATTCAATTATTACAACAATGACCGTTGATACCGTTTTCGGTGTCTGGTTTTTAATCGGCGCCGCGCTTGTCTTCTTTATGCAGTGCGGTTTCGCCATGGTCGAGAGCGGATTCACGAGAGCCAAAAACGCGGGAAACATCATAATGAAAAACCTTATGGATTTCTGCATAGGCGCCGTGATGTTCATTCTTCTCGGCTTCGGTCTTATGATGGGCGAGGAGTGCCTCGGCGGATTTATCGGAATGCCGACGCTCGGAGTTTTCACAGACTACGCTCATTTCGACTGGTCCAACTTCGTGTTCAACTTAGTCTTCTGCGCGACTGCCGCCACAATCGTTTCAGGCGCCATGGCGGAGAGAACGAAGTTTTCCGCCTACTGCATCTATTCGGCAGTTATTTCAGCCGTCATCTATCCCGTTGAGGCTGGTTGGATCTGGAACGGCGAAGGCTGGCTCGCAAAGCTCGGTTTCCACGATTTCGCGGGTTCGACCGCGATCCATATGGTCGGCGGCATCGCCGCTTTCATAGGCGCCGCGATACTCGGTCCGCGCATAGGCAAATACAAGATTGACAAACAGACGGGCAAAAAGATTGCCAAGGCGATTCCCGGCCACAACCTGACGGTAGGCGCTCTCGGCGTGTTTATCCTCTGGTTCGGCTGGTATGGCTTCAACGGAGCCGCCGCGACGGATACCGATATGCTCGCTTCAATCTTTGTCACCACAACGCTCGCGCCTTCGGTCGCCACCGTTGTTACGATGATATTCACCTGGATAAAGGACGGCAAGCCCGATGTTTCGATGAGCCTCAACGCTTCCCTCGCGGGTCTTGTGGCAATAACCGCTCCCTGCGACTGCACGGACGCTCTCGGCTCGATAATAATCGGCTGTGTTTCGGGTTTCCTCGTTGTTCTCGCCGTCGAGTTCATTGACAAAAAACTTCACATTGACGACCCCGTCGGCGCGTGCGCGGTTCATCTCGCGAACGGAATCTGGGGCACATTCGCCGTCGGCCTGTTCTCAACGGGCGCGAACGGAGTGGGCAAAGGTCTGTTCTACGGCGGCGGTTTTCATCAGCTCGGCTTACAGGCGCTCGGATTCGTCTGCGTAGCCTCCTGGACTGCCTGCACAATGCTGATTGTTTTCAATGTCATCAAGAAGGTTCACGGTCTGCGGGTTACGGAAGAGGAGGAAATCAAAGGCCTTGACGCAACAGAGCACAACCTTCCATCCGCCTACGCCGACTTTATGCCCGCGATGGCTTTCGCGACATCCGCGTCAATGAAGGCGGTTCTTCCCGACGCGAAGGAGGTTTCCCCCTTGGCTCCCGCCGCTCCCGTGGAAACGGCGGTTCCCGTCGAGTCGTATATCGCGAAGAACAAACCGCAGCTGACGAAAATCGTCATGGTGTTCAACCCCGCGAGGTTCGAGGCTGTCAAGGAAGCGATGAACGACATCGGCGTTACGGGTATGACGGTTACAAATGTTATGGGCTGCGGCACGCAGAAAGGGCATAACATCAGGAAATACAGAGGCGTTGAGATTGAGGAAATGAATCTCAACCCGAAGATGAAACTCGAAATGGTCGTCTCCGCAGTTCCCGTCTCCGACGTAGTCGAGGCGGCGCGCAGAGTGCTGTATACGGGTAATATCGGCGACGGCAAAATCTTCATCTATGAGGTTGACGATGTTGTCAAGGTCCGCACGGGCGAGCGAGGTTACGACGCCCTGCAGGGTGAAGATGATATTTAAAACTCAACAAGGAATAAAAGGGCAGTTTCCGACTGCCCTGATATTGCTTTTTTATAATAAATAAAAGAGGAAGAAAAAATATGTTAAAAGAAGGGCAGATAAGAATTCCCTCCGGCTGCGCGATAGCCGCGATTATCGACAGAAAAGGCGGACTCATCAACGGCTCGGAAATAATCAAATCAATAGCGCTTATGCACGACCGCTCGAACGGTCTGGGCGGCGGTTTTGCCGCCTACGGAATCTATCCCGAGCATAAGGATGAATACGCTTTTCACATTTTTTTCGAGAACGCCGAGGCGCATCAGAAATGCGAGGAGTTTCTTTTCAGGCATTTCAACATTGACGTCGCCGAAAGAATCCCGACAAAAAAGGTCGACTCAATCAGCAACGGCCCCGATATCTGGCGCTATTTCGGCAGGGTCAACAGGGTGCGGATGAAGAACTCCCGCCTTGACGAGAGCGAATATGTCGTGCAGTGCGTCACGAAGGTGAACGCCGCCTATGACGGAGCGTATATCTTCTCCTCGGGCAAGAATATGGGCTGTTTCAAGGCGGTCGGCTACCCCGAGGATGTCGGCGAGTTCTATATGCTTGACCGCTACAACGCTTATCTCTGGACGGCGCACGGCAGATTCCCGACAAACACTCCCGGCTGGTGGGGAGGCGCCCATCCTTTCAACATTCTCGACTGGTCGATAGTTCACAACGGCGAAATTTCAAGCTACGACGCCAACAGAAGATACATCGAGCAGTTCGGCTACAAATGCACGATGCAGACCGACACGGAGGTTATCACCTATCTGTTCGACCATTTAATCCGACATCACGGTCTGCCGACGAATGTCGCCGCCGATGTTCTCACCGCTCCCGAATGGGATGAAATCGACCGTATGGACGACGAGAAAAAAGAGTATTTCACAAATCTGCGCGCCATTTACAGCGGCGCCCTCGTCAACGGTCCGTTTTCGGTGATACTCGGCTCGAACAAGGGGCTTCTGGCCATCAATGACCGTCTGAAACTCCGTTCTCTCACCGCCGCCGTCAAGGGTGACAGAGCCTATTTCGCGAGCGAGGAGAGCGCAATAAGAATTATCTGCCCGGACCCCGAAAAGGTCTGGTCGGTAAGCGGAGCGGAACCCGTGTTTGTTCCGCTCGAAATCGATGAAAAGGAGGATGAATAAATGTCTGTCAATTACATCCCCCGCAGATTTTCCGTCATCCGCGACAGAGAGCGCTGCATTGACTGCGGCTGCTGCGTGCGTCAGTGCTCCAACGAGTGCCATTTCTTCGGCGATGACGGCAAGACCGTTTTATCGGATTCAAACTCCTGCGTTGCCTGCCACAGATGTGTGGACTACTGCCCGACGGGTGCGCTGAGAATTGAGAAATATGTCTGCGATTACAGAGAAAACGCGAACTGGACTGCGCAGTATCAGCAGGAAATTTGCCGTCAGGCGGAAACGGGCGGGGTTATTCTTTCGGGTATGGGCACGCCGAAAGACTACCCCGTCTACTGGGATAAAATCCTGCTCAACGCGTCCCAGGTTACGAACCCTTCGATAGATCCCCTTCGCGAACCTATGGAAATCCGCACGATTTTAGGCAGAAAGCCCGAAAAGCTCACGGTTGAGGAGAAGGGAAAATCAACAGTCGAGATGCCGCCGCAGGTCGTTCTCGAAACGCCGATTATGTTTTCGGCGATGAGTTTCGGCTCAATCAGTCTGAACGCGCAGAAATCCCTCGCGATGGCGGCGAAGGAGCTGGGAACTTTATTCAATGTCGGCGAAGGCGGACTTCATCCCGAGCTGCAGCCTTACACCGACAGGGCGATAGTCCAGGTGGCGTCGGGCAGATTCGGCGTTCACAGCGATTATCTGAACAACTCGAAATTCGTTGAAATCAAGGTAGGTCAGGGCGCGAAGCCCGGCATAGGAGGACATCTCCCCGGCGAAAAGGTAAGCGTTGAGGTATCGGACGCGAGAATGATTCCCGAAGGCAGCGACGCAATTTCTCCCGCGCCGCACCACGACATTTACTCGATTGAGGACCTGAGACAGCTTATCTGGGCGATAAAGCAGGCGACGGGCAACAAAAAGCCCGTCAGCGTTAAAATAGCGGCCGTTCATAATGTGGCGGCAATTGTTTCGGGCTGCGCGAGAGCGGGCGCGGACATTGTGGCGATAGACGGCTTCAGGGGCGGCACCGGCGCGGCTCCCGTCAGAATCAGGGACAATGTCGGCATCCCCGTCGAGCTTGCGCTCGCGTCCGCTGACCAGCGTCTGCGCGATGAGGGAATACGCTCCCGCATTTCGCTTGTGGCGGCAGGCTCGTTCAGGTGCTCGGCGGATATAGTCAAGGCAATCGCTCTCGGAGCGGACGCCTGCTACTGCGCTTCGGCGCCGCTTATAGCGATGGGCTGTCATATGTGTCAGACCTGCAACACGGGCAAATGCAACTGGGGCATAGCCACGCAGCGCCCCGAACTCGTGAAGAGACTGAACCCTGACATTATGTCAAAGCGGGTGGTCAATCTCATTACGGCGTGGAACCACGAAATCAAGGAAATTATGGGCGGAATGGGC
>CADAER010000071.1 GCA_902787025.1 Oscillospiraceae bacterium
ATCACAAGATGCACATCCTCAGATAATTATTGTGGTAACGCTTTTTGCGGGGATGGTGAATTCTTTTGCGGGTTCAAACGGTGTGAGCGAATACTCTTCACTCGTGACATATATTTCCTTTACGCCTTCGGGCAGTCCGAGTTTTATGCCGTCGTTATTTCTGTTCGCGACAACAACAACGCTTCTGCCGTCCTTTATGAAGCCGACCGCGTTGAGATTATCTCCTGCATCAACCTCGAAACGCTCGCTGCCGTATTCAACAAATTTTGAGAAATTTCCGAAAGCGTAATATCTTTTTGTCACTTCGAAAGTGCGGGGTCCGTCGTTTTCATAGATGAGACCGTCGCAGTAGTCAACATTTGAAACGGCTATCCACAGCTGCCAGGATGTGACATCGAGAACGGTTAAATCTTCCATAATGATTTTCGTCTGTTCAAGAGCGGAGTCAATACCGTAATCCCTTCCGCCCTGCATATGAGTCCATTCGCTTGTCTTTATCGGCACGCCGGGGAAACGTCTGTTCATATATTTTCTGAACCTTTTCATAAAGGCGATTCTGTTTTTTATGAAAAGCGAAACAACGGGAATTGGCGGCGTCAGAAAATATGAGTGTGTGTCAATCGCGTCGGTTTTCGTTCGTATTTTCTTGTCGCCGAGCATAACGCGGCAGTATGATTTATTGAACCAGCGGATGTCTCCGTTTTCCGCGCCCGAAAGTTTCAAATCCGCGAGAGCGGGTCGCTTGTTCATCTCATCGACAAAAACCCGCATAAGCTTTCTGACCTGCGAGGGCTTGTAGTGACAGCCCTCCTGACCGCCCGTCCATTTCCAGACGGGCTCGTTTACAGGTGAGAGATATTTTACAGGCACGCCCGCCGCCCTGAAATGCTCAACGCAGTCAAGGCAGTAGTTCGCGAAATTGCGGTAGTTTTCGGGAGCGAGATTCGTGCGGAAAGCCTTGTCAAGATGAGCCTTGCCGTTCTTTGTCCAGCGTTCGGGAGGGGAGTTTACAAAAAAGATTATCTCATCCGCGCCGTCTTTGATTGCCTGATTCAGCATCCACACGGCGTTTTCATCCCTGCTCCAGTCATAGCCGTCGTCTGTGTCAAAACTTTCGGCTCGGCGTGAAACCTCGCCTATATTGCCTTTTCCGCTCTGAGCTGAGCCGCCGCCGAGATTATATCTGTAGCAGCGAACGCCGATGCCTTTTTCTTTGTCGAAAAGCAGCTGGGAAACTCTTTCTCTTTTGGGCATACCCGAGTCTTCATCGATTTCGGTCCAGCCGCCTACCACCTGCGCCCACCAGGCGCCCGATACGCCGAAATTCTCGAATTTCTGGTAAGTCTTTGCGGGGTTGAGAACTAAACGGTTCATAATTTCACCCTTTCAGATTATTAAGAGGAGTGCTGACTTATACGCCGAGTCCGTTTGCTATGTTTACAATGAAATCCTGCGCGTTGGTAACGATTCCTTTTGACGAGAGCGAACCTCTGTCGGTAAGCTTGTTTACGGTGAATTCCGAAATGTCAACACAGTAGAAATAGATTTTTCTCACAGTGCCGTCGGGCAGAACTCTGTATGACGGAGTCATATTTCCGACCGCTATGGAGTGCAGTGTAGTCGCCATACAGATAACCGTCGTCGCGTCTCTTATCTGGTTTCTCATTTCGTCCTGCGCCTCGTATGCGTTGCCGAAAACCGGCGGAAGCGGGCCGTCATCGCGGATGGAACCCGCAAGCACATAGGGAACACCGTATTTTTCACAGCTGTAAATAATGCCGTTGTCTATGTTTTCGTTTTTGATGAATTCCGAAACGGAGCCGTAATAGCGCACCTTGTTTATTGTGTCAAGATGGTTGTAGTGTCCGTTCGGCTGGTTTTTCTGAGTGTAGATATTCTGACCGAGAGCGGTTTTCAGATAAGCGCCCTCAAGGTCGTGGGTCGCAAGAGCATTGCCCGCAAGCACCGCGTGAACATATCCGCCCGCGATAACGCGAGAAAAAGCGTCTCTCGCGTCGTGGTCAAACGAGAAAGCGGGACCCATAACCCAGACTATTTTACCGTGTTCGCGGTCATATCTCAGAATCTTGTAAAGCTCGTCATAATCGCGCGAAAACGAACTCTCTCTCGAATGTCCCTGGCGGAAAGCAAATGTTTCGTTCCCGCTCTCTTCCTCCGCGAAGCCGTTTGTATGAACGAAAATACCATCTTCGCATTTTTCCGTTCTGCCGCATACAATCAGATCGCCCTGTTTCAGATGGCGGAATTCCCTGACAAAGATTTTTCCGCCCTCATAAACAGGCACACAGTCCATACGGCTTTCAACAGCGAGAAGCCACTCGCCACCTATTTTGAAATATTCGGGGAAAATGCTCATCGCGTGGTAGTTGTCGGGCGCAACTCCGTCTTTCGGAGCGGGCATAACCTGCGCGTCGGGAGCGTTTCTGAAAATTTCGTTTTCGAAATCCGGCGCGTAATATTTTTCAAGGGTGAACGGCATATATACTCCTCCAATATACATACTGTAATCTATTATACATATACATATAATAATTTTCAATAAGAAAAATAGAAACAGATTATTTTGCGTTGAAATATTCGGTTTATTATAGTAATATTAAAATATATTTCCGTTAAGGGGGATTGATTTATGAAACTTGCGGTTATAGGCGGAGGCGGAGTCCGCTCAATGTTCCTCGCAAAAAGCATTGTTCAGAAAGCAGGTTCTCTCGGCATTGACGAACTTGTGTTTATGGATATAAATGAAAAGAAACTTAATATCTACGGCACAATGGCAAAGACCGTCGCGTCAAAAATCAACGCGGATGTCAGTTTTACACTTACAACAGACGCGGTTGAGGCGGTCAGAGACGCCGATTATGTAATCACCACAATACGCGAGGGCGAAGACGATATGCGCGTGAAAGACGAACGCATCGCCCTTTCAAAAGGTGTTCTCGGTCAGGAGACCACGGGAGCCGCGGGGTTCTCGTTCGCCATGCGCAGTGTCGATGCCCTTGCCCGTTATTGCGAACTTATAAAGAAATATTCAAAACCCGGCTGCAAGGTCTTCAATTTCACAAATCCCGCGGGCGTTGTCTCTCAGACTTTAAGGGATATGGGTTATGATTTCACATACGGAATCTGCGACGCTCCTTCGGGAATGCTCAGAACCTTCGAAAAGCTTTACGGCGCGAAGGAAGGCAGCGCGAAAGGCGAGGTTTACGGTCTCAACCATCTCTCGTATTTCAAGAGCATAAAAATTGAAGGCAAAGAAGTCCTTTACGATATCATCAACAACGAAAAAGCCTATACCGACACGGACCTGCGCTATTTCGACAAATCCCTTCTCATTGAAAGAAACGCTATTCTCAACGAATACCTTTACTATTTCTACTACCGCGAAAAGGCTGTCGCTAATATCCTGGGCGCCCCGCAGACAAGAGGCGAGCAGATAGCGGAAATCAACAAAAAAATGACCGCCGAACTTGAACAGATTGACATTGAAAAAGATTTCGATAAAGCCCTTTCGATTTTCGAGCATTGGTATGGCGAGCGCGAAAACAACTATATGGCGGCAGAATCGGGAGTAAAGAGGCAGACAAAATGGCATTTTGACATCTACGAAAAAGATGACGGCGGCTACGCGGGCGTGGCGCTCGAATTCATCCGTATTTCACAGAGCGGCGAAACGGGCTCGATGATTCTCTGCGTGCCGAACAACGGCGCGATAGCGGGACTTTCCGACACCGATGTCGTTGAAATCACCTGCGATATAAAAGACGGCGAAGCGTATCCGCATCATTTCGGCGAGGTTGACGAACAAAACCTCGAACTCATCCGCAGAGTCAAGATATACGAACGCCTTGCGAGTCAGGCGATAAGAGAAAAATCGAGAACAAAAGCGGTCGAGGCTCTCACTCTTCACCCGCTTGTCGCGAGTTACTCCCTCGCGAATGAACTTGTTGACGCTTATCTCGAACACAATAAAGATTACACGGGGGGTTGGAAATGAGTTTTATTGCAGGCGCGGGCTCAACTAATGTTGACCTCCTCTATCAGAATATGCCGAAGATACCCGCACCCGGCGAAGAGGTTTTTACCGACAAATTCTCCCTTCAGCTCGGCGGCGGACTTCCCGCGACTTTAATCAATCTCGGCAGGCTGGGCATAAAAACAAAAATCGCCACCGAACTCGGCAGCGATATGTTTTCGGATTTCGCGAAAAACGAGTATGAAAAAAACAATGTCACTCCGCTCAATCTCTATCACGGCAGTGAAATACCGCTCAATATCACAAGCGCGATTATCCTTAAAGGCGACAGGAGCTTTGTAAGCTACGGCAAAGGCACTTTCGAGCCCGATGACAAAGCCTGCGAGGAGTTTTACAATCTCGCCAAAGGCGCGAAAATCTGTCTTATGTCTCCGGGCGGTTTCACCGAAGTTTACAGAAAACTCAAAGCCGAAGGCGCAATAACCGTGCTTGACACGGGCTGGGATGACGAACTGAGTTTCGAAAAATACGGCGACCTGCTTGAGATCGCCGATTACTACACGCCCAATCAGAAAGAGGCGCTCAAAATCACGGGCTGTCAGACCGCCGAAAACGCCGCTTTCGCCTTGCGGAAATATTTCAAAAATGTCGTTGTCAAGGTCGATAAAGACGGCTGCCTCGGCATAGATGAAAACGGGCTGTTTTTCAAAAAGAGCATTGACGAGTTCATCAATGTCGATTCCACGGGGGCGGGGGACGCCTTCCTCGCGGGCTTCTGCTATGGTCTTTATTATGATTATTCCCTTCGTGACTGCATTGCTTTCGGCAATGTAACGGGAGGCAAGGCGGTCACAAAGGTCGGCGCTCTTTCGGGCTTCGTTACCGAAAAAGAGCTTCTTGAATACAAAAACAGATATGATGAGGTATGAAATGAGCGAAGGTTATTTTGACGGCTCAATGCCGAGAAAGGTTCTTGAATATTATCTTGCGCACGCGACGTCCGCGCAGTGGATTTATATGAGCGACACCCTCGATGACGACATAAGAGTTATGCTCAAAGCGGGCATCAAGTTTTTGGGCAGAGCGTCGGGAATCTGGAAAGGCGAAATGCCCGAGGAAGAGCATTTTGAACGCTCGCGCGCGGCGGCAGAAAAGATTCACGCGGCAGATCCCGAAATCATTCTGCAGGCTTGCATTTTTGAGGCTCTTTACCGTGAGGATGTCGAGTGTGTCAAGGTTCCCCGCTTCGTTTTCGAAGCGTTCAACCTGCCTTATGAAGACAGATTTTTCGATTACGACGCCTGCCTTTTCCCGAAGGGCTCCGACACCTGGGATTGTATGCCCGACATTTCAAGACTTGAAACGCAGATGTGGTTTTATTACCGCGGCGTCCGATATATCGACTGCGGATATGAAGCGTTCCATATGGGGCAGATTCATCTCTACACAGCGCTTGACAGAGATTACAAGGGCATCGGCAGAGTTCTTGAAATGCTCCGCGAATACGGCAGAACGCACGCGAGACGACACAAGGTCATTTTTGACGCCCACTCGCACTCGCTTGTTGTAAACGGAAAAAGCCTTCTCGACTACAACGCGATGCCTCTGACCCGCTACCCCGTGCTTGACCGTGACGGCGAAAAAATCGTTCTCGTGCGCGAGGGCAAATCCGGCGGCGGAATCTCGCCCGAAGGCGTTTACGAAAAAGCCCTTCCTTTTCTTTATGAATATGACAACTGGGGCGGCAAAGACAAGCGCGCGCACGAAACTCTGACCTATGAACAGCGCGCGTGGGCTCAGTGGTGGGGCTATGACCAGATTGCCTGGTTCGCTACCCGCGATGAAGAATACCGCAACACCTTCCTCGACTACACCTTCAAATGGACCGCGATAAACAACCCCGATGCCTATTTCGCCGTTCCTCTCCGCAGACCTCTTCACAGCGGCGAGGAGATAGGCGGCTTCCCGTTCTATAAACTCAACAATAAATCGGGAAACTGCCCCGGCGGTTTCTCACAGGAGGATGAAGCGACCCGCCTTTTCAGAGAAGGCTATGAAAAATACCGCGGATACGCAAATCCCTCCGATATTCTCGATTTCGGCGGCAGGGATGTCGACGACCCCGCGACGGGAGTCCGCCTCCCCGAAAAAGTCGTGCTATACGGCAGCTTCCAGCCTTATGTGGGCGCGACGGCGAACGACTCGAACAGCGAAATTACCCGTATGTATTATGTGGGCGACGGCAAATACTCATTAAGCTTCATTATGCCTTTCGCGGGCGAATACGATTTCGGCATATCCACCTGGGGAACACTCTCCGCCTGCGTGTGCAAGGATCACGGCTTCCCGTATTCGGGCGACGGCCACAAGAGTAAGTTCACCGTCCCCGATGACAATACAATAGTAAAAATAACATTTGAATATATGACAAACGGCATTGAAATCGAAATGTGCAAATAAAAAAGCGGCGGGATTTTCACATCCCGCCGTAAATTTATGCTTTTTTCCTCAGACACAGCCTCTACCTTCGGGGAGCGGGTGTTCGGTAAACACCTCTGTCATAAGGCAGAAGCGCCGCCCGAAGCCGATTACGACCCGGACGGAATCAGAAAAGAATTGTATAGGATGTTTGGAGTTAACTAATACTAAACCAATGATTTGCATAATCAGTCAAAAATTCATCCATCACACTGATAAATATGTTTTTGGGTACAGATTCACATCCAAGTTTGTATGTGAAATCGACCTCATCATCTTGATTGTTCCATGAGATTTCAAAACAGCCACTGAAAGAAAGCAATGAGTTTACGGAAAAATCCGTCATTGCAGGTTATTGTTCCGCCGTCTTTCTTAATATCTCTTCCGTATGGATCTTTTTGAAAATTGCCATCCCTGTCGGCAATCTTCACAAAGTAATTCAGGTCACTTGTAAGTTCGCCGTGTTCATATACAACTTCTTTGTTGTCCCCTGTGATTTTGCTTCCGTTAACCACGAGCACAAGGTGATATTCGGAATCAAGATTTGAAGCTGTCGCCTTTAATGTAACCTTTGTTCTGTAACTGATTGTTTCAGCTTCGGCAACATTGATTTCCGCATAAATAACATCACCGGGTTTCGGAGAATAAAATTCATAGGACATTTTGATTTCCCCGTTTTTCATTTCCAGATAGGCGGTCTGGTTACCATAAAGAGGTTCTTCGGAGTCTTTACCTATATATTTAACCTCTTCATCTTTTGCATAATATTTCCCCTCTCTTTCTTCAATTGTCACATTTTCCCTTTTTGTATCTGAATATATAAACTGAATAACAATTCCGTCCGGATATTCCGGTTCACCGTTTTTTCGGACAATTCTGTTTTTATCCGGAAGTCTCGATTCAACTATTGTGGCATCTATCAGTTCAGGTTGATCGGGATGAACAATAACATAATATGATGATTCTGTTCCGTTATCAAATATTATTTTTATCAAGGCAGTGCCGGATTTCTGCCCTTTAATGCTGTCATTAACAACACAAGCAACGCTTTCGTTATCAGACGCGGCTGATTCTATGCTTGCCCCGTCAGTATTTATTATTATGGTTTCGCCTATGTTCATATTCAGATTGATTGCAGATGCTTTTTCTTCAATTTTTAAAACCGGAATATTTGAGTTCGGTAAAAAGGTCCAGATTTTATCAAAATCAAGTTCAGAAAAGTTGTTTTCATTTATTTCCGATTCACTGAACGAGGTGAAGCATTCAGCGCGATATCCCTGCTGACCGTTTTCGCATGATGTGTCAAGATAGTAACAGCCTTTTATGAGCTCCGGAACATAGGGGTCACCAAAGCCCCAATCGCAGATGCTAAAACATCCTACAACCGCGTTGCCTCCGTTCCCTGACTGCGCATTTATACTTCCTGTGTTGCATGTGTTGTGTATTAACGGATACATTTCCCTCGGGAATGTTTCCCACGGTTCCAGATCGGGGTCGATGCTGTCAACATCCGCTTGAAATGCTCCGACAATACCGCCCGTTGCTGCCGAAGTTGTCGGTGCTGAATTTTCGTTTACCGTAATACATCCCTGATTTCTGCAATCAGTTAATTTACTTTGCACGGAACTCCCAACAACGCCGCCGTTAATTGTTCTGCGGATATAGGTAGTGCTGTCAGGGTCTTCAAAATGAAAACTGACTGAAATATTCCCATAATTGACACATTGGGTTAAAGAACTGTAGAATAAGAGGCCAATCACTCCTCCGGTTCTGAAACCTCCTCCGGAATCTTTTGATTTGACATTTATTTCAACGTTGTTAATGCACTCCGATACAACCGAACCCATATCGCAAAAGGCGCAAACGCCCCCGACCGTGCCAGAGTTTGAAACAATGCTGATGTTTCCGAAAACATTTAATCCTTTGATTTCAGCATGTGAAACACATCCGAAAAGACCGGCATACAAAGGTTTGGAAGGATTAATTTCATCTTTGTCAGATATTGTTATCTTTAAGTTGGTAATTTTATGAAGGCCGCCGTAAATTTTTCCCCTGAACGCTTTATCATAAACATCACTATCCCCGATTGGCGCCCAGTTTTCATACTCGCCGAGGTCGATGTCATTCATTATTATATAATTTCCTTTTAAGTTGTTACGGATATTGTCAAACTCCTGTGCGGTGCGGATAGGAGTATAGCCATACGGAACAAACCCATCAATCGAAAAAACATGGGCAGTTACTCCGTATATCATAACAAGCGCAAGAAAAACGGATAAAAAGGTTTTGATTCTTTTCACCATGTCAAACCTCCGTAATAAAAGTCAGTGGCTTTAAGCAGCCGGTTGTTTTCCTTGTTTATGACATTGTCTTTTCTCAATTATACTTTACTGTTTATTTCCTTTTTGTCAATAACGCCGCGTTGAGAATCGGATGCGGAAAAAGAAAAACGGTGATCTCTGAGAGTTCACCGTTTTAATATTA
>CADAER010000072.1 GCA_902787025.1 Oscillospiraceae bacterium
CTCTGCAGCCGCGCAAAAGTCTCCGCAGCGTTCTCGGCCGGCTCATGCACAGAATGGGCAGCAGCAGTCCGATCAACAGCAAAGCCGTCTTGTTCAAGCGCCACCCTTTTGCGAAAGGAATAGGGATGAATCGTTATGTTTCGCAAAAAGGTTATTTGCGTCGGCTGCGGCGGCAGTATCCACTTTCTGGAAACGCTGGCGCGGTGCGGAGTAGGACGGTTTGTGCTTTTCGACGGTGACCGCTTTGAAAATACAAATATCGCTACGCAGGGGGCATACCTGAGCGATATCGGGAAATACAAAACGGATGTAATCAAGGAGCGCATTGTGCAGATTCATCCTGACGCGGAGGTGATTGCCGTCAAACGCTTTGTGGACGACACGCTTACGGATGAAGCGTTCGCGTTTCTGACCGGTATTCAGGATGATTCGCCGCAGGATGTGCTGCTGTGCGGCTGCACCGATGATTTTTACGCACAGGACCGGTGCACAAATCTCGCCATGCGTTTCGGCGTCCCGTATCTTGCGGCGCAGATTTTTGCGGGCGGAACCGGGCATGAAGTGCTGTTCTGGGTTCCCGGTCTTACGGAAGCCTGCCCCGGATGCATGCTCTCGACGCGCTACAAGAAAGTGCTTGCGGGAGATGCAAAGGAAAAAGGAGAGTCTGCGGGAACGCCGCCGTTCATAACAGATCATCTCAACGCGCTCAAGGCGGATTTCGCGCTGAAGATTCTGTGCAACAGCGAGGAGACGACGAAATATTATTGTTCACTGGAAAAATACGCGGACCGGAATTACATTATGACTTCGTTTGAAGGAGAGGTTTCCGCGCCCGCGTTTGAGCCGTTGTATGAAACGGAAAAGACAGAGACAGATCTGACATATCCCGCCGCGACCGTGGCGATCGGGCAGGATAAGGAAGCGGATTGTCCGCTCTGCGCGGAGAAAGGAACGTGATTGCGTGTTCATTTGGGAAAAGATGTGTTCGGATACAGATGGTTTGCGGGAAGAGCTGGAAGCGTGTCCCGGCAAGCTGATTTTTGACAATGTGCTGCTTCCCGACGATTGCGGCTGCGGCTTTGCCGATATCGAATTCGCCCGTTACGCGGAGAATGATATTGAACTGCGGATTAAATCGGACGGCGTCGAATACAGCGGCAGAGACCGCGCAATCAGGCGATGGCTGAAGGACGGCAGCATCGGGTTCGGTTCATATGACACGCTGGAAGCCTTTTTGCACAGATTTGCCGCGCGGGAAACGCAGAGTGAAACGGTTCCCGCCGCCGCAAACAGTCGGACCGATCCTGCTCCCGAGCCGCCTGTCATGCGCTACGCGCGTGATATGCTGACCGTGCCGGAATGCGGTAAGAATTATCTCTGTCTTGACAAGGAACGCCTGACTGTCGATCTCGGCAAGGAGGTGCTGGGGCAGGAAACGGCGACAGAGGAGATCGCACACCTTGTATGCAATTTTCTCGGCAGTAAAGGTAAAAGCCGTCCGCTGTCCGTGTTCCTTTACGGACCGACAGGCGTGGGCAAATCCGCCGCGGTCGAAGCGCTCGTCCGCGCGGTCAACAGGCAGACAGACGGCGAATACCTGCAATACAAACCAATCGACTGCGCGCAGTTTCAGGACCATGCCGACATTTCCAGATTGATCGGCGCTGCGCCGGGATATGTCGGTTTTACGGAACCGGGCGTATTTGCCTGCCTTGAGAGAAACAAGAACACGGTGTTCGTTTTTGAGGAGATAGAAAAAGCCGCGCCGAACGCCGCGCAGGTCATTATGCAGGCGCTGGAAACGGGGCGGCAGGACACAAACGGAAAAACGCTGGAGAACGGCGAAACTTTTTATGACCTGTCCCGCTCGATTGTGTTTTTTACGAGCAATATCAATCCCGCGAAAAAAGAAAAAAAGCCGCTCGGCTTCTGCGATGTTGAACATAAGGAACAGAAGGAGACGGACGAACGGGAGAAACCGATTGCGCAGAAGATAAGCGAGGACACGGAGAAAAAGAAAAAGTCCATTCTCGAAACAGGACGCTTTCTGCCGGAGGTGCTGGGCAGGATGCAGGCGGTCATCAGGTTTGATCCGCTGTCCGGCGAAGTAATCAAGGACATTGCAGCGAAAAGCATCCGTGACGTCGCGGCGAAAACGCATTTGCTGTTCATCACTGAGCTGGGCACGGATGTTCTGCAGGATTTCATCAACGCGACCGCGGACAAGGTCGGAACGTTCGGCGTGCGCTCGCTCCGTCACGCGGCGGAGCAGTATTTCGGAGAAGCGTTCCGTGAATTTTCGCACACGCACCGGGACTATGAAAAGATCGTTGTTTCCGGCAATCTGAAAAACATAGAGATCAAAGTTTCCGAAAAGGACGATGGGTAATCGCATTAAAAACCATGTGATATACTTATTTCTGCGATAATAATATAAAAAGCAACGGTGATGGACAGCCTGAGTCCTTCACCGGGGGTATAATAAACCCGTAATCCGGTTTGGTTACGGGTTTGTTTCTTTGAAAAAGGCGGCGGACAGAGGGCGCGCGGAAAAAGGAGATGAAAAAATGCGTAAATGGAAGGCAACGCTTACATGCAGGAATTGCGGCAGGACATTCGGGTATGAAATGAATGACGCGGTGATGCCCAGGGACAGATTAATGCTTACACACCCCGTTTGCAGAAAATGCAGACTTATTGAAAAACTCAGGATAAGACATTGACAAGGGGGAATAATTTTGAGTGAATTCACGCCTTACCCTCTGTATGAGAATCTTAACCTTGACAAGGAACAGGGCGGAAGAGAGGTTTTTGAGTTTGAACCTCTTTTTGAGATCGGGCGTAATGAAGAGCTGATTATCAGCGACAGAGAAATCGTTTTGTCTTCCTATCTTATCTGCCGTGGAAAACTTGAACTTTTCAACTGCCGCATTACCTATAACATCGGTGACGAATCAAACTTGTTTATTCTTGAAAATGGAGCGGAAATGAAAGCGGAGGACTGCGTTTTTATCGGCACTGGATTAGGCGGAACGCCGTTGATAAAAGCGGACGGCGCTTCAGCAGAATTCAGCGGCTGTCTTTTTGACTCTTGTGTATGGCTCATCGAAGCGGAGTCGTCAACAGTCCTGTTTACCGGATGCGAACTTGACAACTGCAGACATTTTGCGATTTGCAGAGATTCCCGTTTTGACCTTATAAGGTCAAAAATCACAATCACCGATGATCTCATAAATCCTTTGAGAGTTTTCTCTGAGGTTCTTATCTATACCGAAAATTGCGAGGGCTCAATTAATGAAGTGCAGTATATCGGCGGCAGAAAAGCAGATATCTGCCTTTATCCGAAAGGGCTTACTGTTGAGAACAGCCTGTTTCAGGATATGGGACGCCCCATTCACGGAGCGAAGGAGATAAAGAATTGTAATTTTGTCAACTGCAACGGAGCGGTAGGAACTCCCGATTGCAGATACAGCAAGTTTCTTGAGCTTGACGGAACACAGATAGTTGACGGCTGTAACTTTTTCTGCTGTGAAAACACAATTCACAATGCGTTAACCGTGAAAAACTGCACTTTTGACTCGAATTACGGAACGGCAATCACAACACAGTTCGGCAAGGGCGTAACTGTTTACGGCTGTTATTTCAAAGAACTTTCGGGCGAGGGTGCAAAAGAGCCGATAATATGTTACTGCGTCAGTGAAAAAATGAATGTAAATATCGAAAGATGTGTTTTTGAGGATTGCGATTTCGGTATAAAATGGGGTATCGGACCGAAGGAGAACGGTGTTTTCATCGATAATCCGGTTAATCCGGAGGTGAATATCAGATTTTGCGCATTCAAAAATTGCACGGCGGCAGAGGAACTCCACGGTGCTTTCGTCTATCCCGGACCGCTTTACAAACAGCGTCTTGTCAGGGAGAATAAGCCGGTTTTCGGAGTAATCAAAATAAACGGATGCACGGGGCTTGCGAAGGACGACCCGTGGACGAGGTATGAAAAATCTGCCGTCGCCTGTGCGATTATGAAGGGTAAATACAAAATATAAAAAAGGAGATATTCAATGATAACAACAGATGAAGCTATGATGCGTATAGCCGTTCATGAAGCAGGGCATTGCGTTATTGCGATGCTTCTCCGCCCGGATGACAATATTGAAGTATCGCTCAAAGAACGCAGTATGGTGACATCACACTCCCACGAAACTGCCACAGCAAAGTTTGAACACAGATTTATGACAAAAAAAGAAGAGGAAAACTACATTGCCGAAATGATAGGCGGACTTGTTGCAGAGGATTATATTTACGGCGAACACTCAACGGGAGCAGGCCTAGATGCGATGAGAGCCGCCGCCGGAGTCAGAAATCTCATAAGTCTTTACGGCTTTTACGGTTATAAATACCTGAGGCATTTCGGTACCGGCGAAGGGGTCGAGTCATCAGAGAAAATGCTTAATGAGATTGACGACCTCGTCGAAAGCATTTTTAAACGGCTTGAAGAGCGGACATTAAACCTGATTACTGCAAACAAACCGCTTTTTGATGCTGTTCTTGAAGAACTGATTGAAAGAAAATACCTGCCGGATAATTATTTGAAGAGTATTTTAAAAAAATACGAAAAAACGCAAAATGAAAAATCGAATATTGATTGTTTAACATAAAATAACTGATACGCAAATGGAAAAGTATTAACGCTATGCAAAGAAAACCCGCAAGCCCTTGATGCACAAGGACTTACGGGCTTTTGTGATTTGGTGGAGATGAGGGGGATCGGCGTCGTCACGGGCTGCGTATCGCTCGCACCGTCGCCGTAAAAAGCATAACGCTCCGGCTTTCGCTCACTCCGCCGCTCCTCCTTTACCCAAAAAGTCTTTGGACTTTTCGGGGACCCCGTTTATGAAAGGGGTTCTCACCCCGCTCAATAAAAAAACAGCCCGTCCTGTCGGACAGACTGTATTTTTGGTGGAGATGAGGGGGATCGAACCCCTTACCTCTTGAATGCCATCGGCTCTTTATGTGAACTGTTTAATAATCCTTAGAACCCTTGTAATTATTGGATTTATAGCTTGTCAATCCACTCAATAAACGACTGAAAACCGCAGAATAATTGCAGTAATACTGCAATTGATTCTGCAACATTTTTTACCCTGCAGCTCCTGCCCTGCAGGGTATCTTTTCTATTATAATCTCCTTGCTTTTATCTTTAAACTTCATCATTACCTTTATTAATCTCCCGAAACAGCTTATTATATTCCTTTTGCAGAGTTTGTATGCGCGAGTCGTATTTTCCTTTTTGGCTTGCGGTCTCTTTATCGGCGGCAAGTTTAACCGAAAGACTTTCGCAGGTTTTGGAAGGCAACCGATATCTATGAAATGATATCGGGTACAACGGGAATACTCGGCTGCGCAGACGGAGCAATGGTTCTCACCAAAGAAAACCGCACCGACAACAACGCCGAACTCTCGATTGTCGGCAGAGATATGCCGGACCAGAAACTGCTGCTTGTGAGAAACACCGAAAGAGGCGGATGATTATTCAATCTACACTTTCAACGGCGGCGAAGTTACCCTGGAATCGCTCCGCGCCCTGCCCGGCGAGATGCAAAAAGCGATTCTTGACTATCTGCGAGCCTGCCCTCTTTATGAAACAGTCACTGCCGGAGGCAGAGATTATATCCTCGTTCACGCGGGATTTGATAATTTTGAAAAAAGCCGTCCGCTTTCCGATTACACCGCCGATGAGCTTCTCTTGGCCTGGCCCGAAATAACCGATGAATATTTCGATGATGTTCACACCGTATTCGGACACACCCCGACAAAATGTTTCGGCGAAGAATATGACGGGAAAATTCTCCGCACAAAAACCTGGACCTGCATCGACTGCGGCGCAGCTTACGACAATGAACCGGTTTTACTTAGCTTTCACTTATACAGACACGCGAAAGTGAAAAAGGTTGGAAAAATTTACGGTTTTTCAATTTGAAAAGAATAGCTTTTGCAGTGAGAAACGGAGTATCCGTTTAGTGAATTATGCACAAAAAAGTGATTGATTTTCGGCATTGATTGACAAAGCGCGAGAATATTTTAATTTTGCTTAAATTCTCAATTATTTCATTGACTTTCAGTATAGTTTTGCATATAATGTGCGCGAAAAAACATAAACCGCTAAATAATGTGTACGTCTCCACAGGAACGGGGTGACATTTATGAAAATCAGTTCCAACAAACCGCTTCCCGAAAAATTCAGCAAAAAGTATAATGAATTATTTGACAATGAGCAGCCTCTGTTTATTGTCACAGGAGATCTGACTCTTGACGGCGCCTACGGTGAGAGCGCTCTGTGCTTCACCGCGGACTGCATTTACGCCTTTGATGACAGCTATCCCGAGGAATATGAGAGGGTCATGTATGAGGATGTAAAAGAAGCGAAGGTCAAGAGAATGTACGGCAACGCGACATTTGACGCGTATTTGAATGACGGCTCAAGGAAAAAGCTCATACGCTTCACTTTCGCCGCCGCCAATGTTGCCGACGCGGGCGCGGATTTCATAAACGGAATTCTCGACGGCGCCGACCCTGCCGAGCTGCTTGACGCCGTTGAAGGCTCATTTTTGAAGCAGCGCTCCTTCTGCCCAAAATGCGGAAGAAAGCTCCCCTCTCCCGACGCGGAATGTATTAACTGCAAGGGCAAGGGAAGGATGATCACCAAATTCGCATCTTATGCCGCGCCGTTCAAAAAGGGGCTTATTGTCAGTATGCTTCTCTCGGTTTT
>CADAER010000073.1 GCA_902787025.1 Oscillospiraceae bacterium
TTCAATTTTTCCATAAGCTCAAAGTCGCATTTTCTTTCGTCCGCGTCTCTCTCCTTCATTGTGACTCTGCCGCAGGCGGGTCTGTCGTGAAGCGAAGGAGCGGGTATTTCAACATCGAGTTTTATTTCGTGGTCAAATCCGAGATAATTATCAATGTTTCTAGCAGCAACCTTGCCTGCCGCAATGGCCTTTATAACCGTCGCGGGTCCCGTAGCGCAGTCGCCTCCGCAGAATATGCCGGGAGCACTTTCAAAGTCGCACTCATCCGAAGCGGCAATTGTGTCCCATTTGAGAGGCAGACCGAACTCGCCGAACGGAGCGCTTTCGATAGCCTGACCGATTGCAACAATTATAATGTCGGCTTCAAGTTTATCCTCAGGTTCGTCAGCCGCCTTGACTCCGGGTCTTCCGTCTCTGCCGATTTCCGAAATAATCTGAGGCTGGCAAACAAGATATTTCGCGTTTCCGTTTTCGTCGCCTTCGACACGGACGGGAGCCATCATTGTAACAGGTTCGCATCCTTCCGCTATTGCGCCTTCAACTTCTTCCGCGAGCGCTGTCATATCCGCCTGGCGTCTTCTGTAAACAATGCTTACCTTTTCCGCGCCGAGACGCACCGATGACCTCGCCGCGTCCATTGCGACGTTTCCGCCGCCGACAACGCAGACTTTCTTTCCGCTGAAATCAGGCTTTTCACCGTCGCCGATTTTACGCAGAAGCGAAACAGCGGGAATAACTCCGTTGAGATTTTCACCGTCAATACGGAGCTTTTTGTCGGAATGTGCGCCGATTGTAATAAATGTCGCGTCCGCGCCCTCGGCTATTTCTTTTATCGAAATATCCTTGCCGATATCGGTGCTGAGATGCAGCTTGACACCTGTTTCAAGAATAACATTTATTTCATCCGTCAGAACTTTTTCGGGCAGACGGTAATCGGGAATACCGTAACGAAGCATTCCGCCGGGATGATTTCTTTTTTCATAAACATCAACGCTGTGTCCCATAAGCGCGAGATAATAAGCCGCCGTAAGTCCCGCGGGACCTGCGCCGATTACCGCAACCTTTTTGCCTGTCGCTTCACCGCATTTGGGAGCGGGAACATAACCGGCTTTTTCAGCGGCGTATCTTTTGATACCTCTGATGTTGACCGCGTCGTCAACAAGATTGCGTTTGCATCCCATTTCGCAGGGATGTTCGCAGATAAGACCGCACACGGCAGGGAAGGCGTTGTCTTTTCTGATAAGTCTTATCTCATCGGCGTATCTGCCGTTTGAAACAAGCGCGATATAGCCGGGAATGTCAACCTGAGCGGGGCAGAGCGCAGAGCAGGGAACAGGCTGTTCCTCTCTTGCCGAACACCAGTTGTTTTTGATATGGCTTTCATAATCTTCCCTGAAAGCGCGCACGGCTGTGAGCGCCATTTCGCCCGCAATATAACCGATGGCGCAGTCCGCGCTGTCGGCAATTACGGAAGCGGTTGACTCAATGAGTTCAAGATCCTGCATTTCGCCGTTGCCTTCAAGAATCTTTTCGTGTAATTCTCCGAGCTTTTTAAGACCCACTCTGCACGGCACACACTTTCCGCAGCTTTGAGTAAGGCAGGTCTTGATGTAAGCGGCAACCGTGTCAACGGGGCAGATGCCCTGTGCGGCGGCAGGCAGCCAGTTGCCTACCGATTTTGCAAGCCCTTCCAGAGCACGGGTAGTTGCGCTTTTGTTTGTAAGGCTTAACTTGTCCAAACCGTAATCCTCCTAAATTAATGTAACAATACTATTCTACTAAATAAAATATACTTTTTCAAGTATAAATATATTTTATTATTTTACAGAAATATTGACATAAATACTTATCGTTGCTAATATTTCAATATAAGGGGTGTTTATTATGTTGAACAGTATTCTGGGTTTTCTGCTTGCGCTTATCGTTCCTTTTGCAAATATTATTACCTTTCCGTTCACGGGCTTTGTAAGCATAAGTTCTTATCAGGCTCAGCAGCAGGCTGGCGGTTTTATAAAGGGTATCTGCCACCAGACAGATGATTATGATACGCTGCTCGGCGCGAACATCAATTATATCCGTGAAGATGTCCCTTTCCCGTTTGATGAAAACGGAAACATCAGTTACTTTTACAATTTGTGGAAGCAGGAGATGCAGGGTTACATTGACAAGGGAATAAACGTTTTTGTCGTAACCCCTTACCCGAAAGAATACATCGCGATGGGTATGGATATCCGCAATGAAGAGGATATAGAAAAAATAAGAGCTGTAGCGGAGTTCTTTGTCAAAGACCTGCGCGGAATAGCGAGCGCTTATCAGATTACAAATGAAATGGGCGTTGACAGATTCACCTCGCCTCTCACAATTGATGAGGCGGCGCTGTTCATCGGCGAACAGCTTAAAGCAATGGCTCCGCTTGTTGAGGATGAACTGCTCGGTTACAATCTCGGCGGTCCCGGTTTTTACACGCTCTCTTTCAAAATGCTTAAATACAACAAATACTGCGATTACATCGGCTGCGATCTCTATCTCGGTTCTTTTGAAAATGTGATTAAAAACATTGACACCTTTTTTTCTGTTCTCAATTTAGTCAGGGCAATAACTCAGAAACCGATTATAATGACCGAATTCGGTTATATCGGCTACGGCGAACCTAAAACGGAAGAGGAGAAAAAAGAAATTCTTCGGAGCTACGGCTTTGAAAGTGAAGAAGATGTCCGCAAAGATGTAAACACCTTCATTTCCCGTCTGCCTTACGACCTGCGAGAGGAATTTGAAAGGCTTTACTCCGACAGAACGGATGAAGAGAAATTTGACCTGCTGTTCCACGATGAATACGCTAATCATATATACAGAGAATTACAGGAGGGGACGGGACTTTACGGTTTTCCGCACACTCCCGAAGGGCAGGCGGAGTTTTACGCTTACATGATTCCGAGACTCAGAGCGCTTCCCTGGTGCATAGGCGCGTTTATTTATATGTGGCACGACAGCGAGCATTGTTATGTCTGCGGTCAGACCGATTGCCCGGTTGAAACAGGCTGGGGCATTGTTGACGGGCAGGGCAACCCCAAACCCGCGTATTACGCCGTTCAGAAAGCGTTTGAATAATATTTTGAAACGCCAATCGGCGCATTATATCAGAGAGTATTGTTATGAATATTGATGCAATTCTAAAATTTATAAGAAAACAAAAAGTCGCTTTTATCTGTTCTGTTGATGAAGAAGGGTTCCCTAATGTAAAAGCGATGCTTAAACCGAGAAAAATTGAAGCGGGGCATATTTTCTATTTCTCAACAAATACTTCTTCAATGAGAGTAAAACATTATTTGTCAAATCATAACGCCTGCATTTACTTTTATCACAAAGGTCTGATTAAATATACAGGTGTTATGCTTAAAGGCAAAATGGAAGTGCTGACCGACCAAAACACAAAAGATATGATTTGGCGTAAAGGCGACACGATGTTTTATAAAGGCGGTGTTACCGATCCCGATTACTGCGTTTTGTGTTTTATCGCAACAAGCGGCAGATTTTATCAGGATCTGAAAACTGAAAGTTTTGAAATATGATTTCTTTTGTAGAAGTAATTATTTCTTGATAGTCATAACTTGCGAATATATATATAAAAAAGAGAACCCACAAGAATTCTCAATGAGTCAAAGTAAGAGCCTGATGCAAAAGCATCAGGCTCTTTAAGGTCCGAGTGGCGAGACTTGCCCGATTAACGGCGCTCCCGCGCCTGCGGCACGCACGCGGGCGCCGTAATAGTCCACCGGACTGTTACTCTCGCTTTGCTCGCGCCCTGTTCAAGTCCTGCCTGAAAAAACAAAGAGCCCGATACAAATGTATCGAACTCTTTGCTGGTCCGAGTGGCGAGACTTGAACTCACGGCCTCTTGACCCCCAGACGGCGTTTTACTTCACTCTCTGTCACGGGCAATCCCTTCTAATCCCTTGTAAAATAAGGCCTCTTGGCCTCTGCTGACATTTCGCCGATTTCAAAAGTATTAGAAAAAGTATTAGAAAAGTATTAGAAAAGTATTAGAAAAAGTATTAGAAAAAATGCAAAAACTTTTCTAAGCTTAGGCCACACTAAACGAAAACCCCAAAAAGCGATTCATATGTGGAAATCTTTAATTGGAGTTTTCAAGATGAACATAAGGCAAGATGTTTTAGAATTAACAGCAGTGTTTCCGGTTATGATGAAATATTCAGATGTCTGCGAAGCATTAAATATTTCAGATAAGTATCTTTACAAGATGTTAAAGAACAAAAAAATTGTTTACCTCAATTTGATCAAAAGAAAAAGAATTCCTCGTGCTTTTTTTGTTGCTTATCTGGTTGATGACGATAGTATCAGAAATGTGAGGTTTATTAAAAAGGTTTACACCTATATTCTTTCAATTTATCCTAAAATTATGACTATCAATGAAGTATGTCAGGTACTAAACATAAGCAAATCAACCGTAAAAAGAATGCTGGCGGACGGAGACCTTAGTTCTATTCATTACCATGACACAGCCAAAATTCAAATTTACAAAGACAGTTTAATTCACTATATGATTGAACATACTGTCAAATAAACAATACAAATCAAAGTAAAAGCAGTTCGTTTAAATGCGAGCTGCTTTTTTATATCCAGTTTTGGATAGAAAGGAGCTATTATGACAAACGAAGAATTAAACAAAGCGTTATATGACAAATGCGATAAAGAATTTGACGCTTTTATCGATGAAATGAATCAGGCCTTTCAGAATAAGGCTAACAGCAGATACAAGCTTGAGCACGGCGATGAATTCCTTTCAGAGTATGCCTATCAGTATACGATTTATGGAGATATCTTGATGGCTCTTGAAGATATGGAATTATCCGATGAAAAGTGCCAGGCTCTGCTTAACAGTCCCAGTCCTCTTTATTCAATCTATGATGAGTGGCTTGGTATTGAATCCGGACATATGGACGGTATTAGAGATTGTATTGAAATAAATGCAGAAAAAGAAATTGCATCTCAAAAAAGAGAAAAAAGTGTTCAATTTGATCACATTTCCGAGCTCGATTTTCGGCTTGGATTGTATAATCAGTTTATTCCGGCTTTCCCCTCAGATATGGATGAAGGAAGAGGATTCGGTATTGCTCTTCAAGCTTATCAAGACGGTGAACCTTACGGAGTAGCCACAGTTAATGTGCCGAGCGTAACGGGTATATGCGAGTTTATCGGTATAAAGAATGCAGCATATATGGATACTAATAACTTTCCGTGGGTGACGGAGTTCCTTGATAAAGGAATCGCAAAGGATACTGGATTCACAAGAAGATCTGGGTTCTGCGAATACCCGTTGTATCAGTTCGATGAGAACTGGCTGAAGTCTCTTAAGCCTATCGTTTCTGACAGGACATATGATTTGTACGAGAAAAAGTACAATCAAGCTATGGGCATTGAAGAGATTAATAAAGTTCCTGATGATAAAGAACTTCTTGGAAAGCGAGTTAAGCTTATCAAAATGGAAGGAGAAGATCCCAACAGAATGTTTAATGGCCTCGAAGGGACCATAATCCATATTGACGATATCGGTCAGATACATGTCAACTGGGATAACGGCAGTTCACTTGCCTTGAATGAGGATGTAGATGAGTTTGAAATCCTTGAGACTCAAAAGCTTTTTGTTCGTCCTGTCACTGAACAGGAACAGGACTATACTTATACACAGGAAAGAAGAATACTTGAAGACTCCGGCTGTGTCGGCCACTTAAGAGTGGATATGGATACAACCGGTAATTCTTTTTTTACCGACTGGACGGACCATGTTCACGAACTGAATGACAGTAGCTTCAAGGGCGAATTTAACCATATAATCAACGAGCTGAGAACAAATTCATTGTACGGAAATATTCTCACTAGCAGAGATGATATGAAGAAATACTGTGATAAATATGCAGAAGACGCATCTTTTGGAGGAACTCCTCCAGTTTACGGATTCAGAGTGGATAGTGAAAACTGGTCTTGCCTATTGAGACTTGATCCAACACCCGGAAATTATGCTGCATATATCTATGCATATGACAAGGATTCTCTTGACGAACATCTTGAGGATATGAGGAACAGAGAGAAGATAACTGTACTTGAAATAGAACCCGGAAAAGAGCCGATAGCCGTTGAAATCTATGAGGATTTATACTCTCTTCAGAACGAAGTAGGCGGACTTATAGAATGCGTCTATCCCTGGGATGACTCGGCAGGCATAATCGTCAATGAAGAAGGAAAGCTTATGGGGCTTCCTCTTAACAGAGCGCTCAGGGACAGCGACGGAGACATCTATGATGTGGTCGCCGGCACGATGCTTGTTGTCGGTCTTACGGAAGACAACTTCGGATCACTTACAGACGAACAGATTAAAAAGTATTCAGAACTCTTTTTACAGCCGGAAACAATTATTT
>CADAER010000074.1 GCA_902787025.1 Oscillospiraceae bacterium
TCCGTCTTGACCGCAAGCGGTCAAGCCACCTGTCTCGCCTGCCGGCTCGGTCGGCGCTTCTGCCTTACGACAGAGGTCTCCACCAGAGACCCGCGCCCCCAAAGGAGGAGGCTATAAGAGGGCGGAGACCTGCGCACCAAAAGGAGGAGGCGATAAGAGGGCGGAGACCCGCGCCCCCAAAGGAGGAGGCGATGCGTGAGGGGGGTGCGGGGGTTGGCGGGCGGATGATATCCGCCCCTACGGTGTTATATTGTTTTAAATTGTAATGAATGCGACGCGGATATATCCGCGCCCTGCGGGGGTGCAATACTTTAATAATCGGGTAAGGGCGGAGCCCTTCCGTAATTATTCATTATTCATTATTAATTAATCATTATAGAAGTCAGGAGCTGGGGGGCGATTCGCGTCGATGTTTAATTTCAAATTTCAAATGCCGAATTACTGATTAAGGGACCTGCGGTCGGCATTTGTAAGCGGAACGCGGAGGGTTTATAACCGGGTAAGGGCGGAGCCCTTCCGTAATTATTCATTATTCACTATTCATTATTCATTTTAAAACAGGGGCGGATTTTTTGACATTTTCTTGACATTTCAACGCTATCAAATATAATAAAAATATATGCTTTATGCGAGGGGGACTGAAAAACTTGAGTATGTTCGAAAAAGCGGTCGTTTTTGCGATGAAAGCGCACTCGGGGCAGACGCGCAAAAGCGGCGGAATCTATCTGCTTCATCCGTTTGAGGCTGCCGCGATTGCGGGCTCGATGACCGACGACGAGGATGTTATCTGCGCGGCTCTTCTTCACGACACTGTTGAGGACACGCCCGTCACGGCGGAGGAGATTCTTGAAAACTTCGGTCCGGAGATAGCGCTGCTCGTCGAGCACGAGACCGAGAACAAGCGCCCCGGCATACCGCCTTCGGAAAGCTGGAAAATCCGCAAGGTCGAAAGCCTTGAAGTGCTCCGCACGGCGGGAATAAAGACGCAGATTCTCTGGGTTGCCGACAAGCTTTCAAATATGCGCGCGCTGGCTGCCGATTTTGAGAAACAGGGTAGAGGCGCTTTCGATAAATTCAACGTCAGCGACATTTCAGAGCAGAAATGGTATCACGCGACGGTGCTGGAATACACATCGCAGCTCAGGGAATTTCCCGCATACAGGGAATACGAAAGACTTTTCCACTTTGTTTTTGACAATATTTAAGAACGGGAGATATCAGAATGTTAAATGAATTGACAGTTAAGCTTCAGGGCCGTATCAGTTCCTCAAACGCGGCTGAGGTTGAGGAGAGTTTAAGAAAAGAAATCGGCGATTTCAAAGAGAATCTGACCCTTGACGCGTCGGACCTCGAATACATTTCGAGCGCGGGGCTCCGTGTTGTTCTGCGCCTTAAAAAAGACAATCCCACAACGAAAATCATCAACTGCTCCCCCGAAACCTATGACATTTTCGACATGACGGGCTTTACCGAGATGATGGAAATTTCGAAGGCATACCGCAAGCTGAGCATAGACGGGTGCGAGGTAATCGGCGAGGGCGCGAACGGCAAGGTTTACCGCATTGACGACGACACAGTTGTAAAGGTTTATAAGAATCACGACGCGCTCGACGAAATCAAGAACGAGCGCGAGCTTGCCCGCAAGGCCTTTGTTATGGGCGTTCCGACGGCTATTCCCTATGATGTTGTTCAGGTGGGCGACCTTTACGGTTCGGTTTTCGAGCTGCTCAACGCGAAATCCTTCGCGAAGCTTATGATAGCGGACCCCTCGCAGACGGAGGAACTCGCGAAACAGAGCGTCGAGATTCTGAAAACCATACACTCGACGCATCTGAAACCCGGTGAGCTGCCCGACAAAAAGGCGGAGGCTGTCGTATGGGCGGAGTTCTGCCGCGACTATCTGCCCGCGGATGTCGGCGAAAAGCTTGTCGCTCTTGTGAAAGCCGTGCCTGACACGCTCAATATGCTGCACGGCGACTACCACATCAAGAACATTATGAGACAGAACGGCGAGAACCTGCTTATTGATATGGACACGCTCGCGATGGGGCATCCCGTGTTCGAGTTTTCCGCGATTTTCGCGGCTTATGTCGGATTCAGCTGCATTGACCCCGAAAATGTTGAGAAGTTCCTCGGTATAAAGAAGGAGTCGGCGGGTCTCTTCTGGCGCACGACTCTCAAGGAATATTTTGGGACCGACGACGCGGAAAAGCTGCAGGAAATCGAGAACATGTCGGCGATTATCTGCTACGCGAGGATTCTGCGCCGCACGATACGCAAGGCGAAGGAGGACGAGGACTACAAGGCGAGGCTCGTCGAGTTCTGCAAAAACACGCTTTGCGAGCTTGTTCCGAAGACGGAGAAGCTGTATTTCTGATTGCGTAATAAAATACAATATAAATAATAAAGCCGCATCTGTTGGGAACAGATGCGGCTTTTTGTTTCGCGCGTTTTTCCGGAGTGTGCCGGCAGCACACCAAAAAGGGAGCGAAATGTATTATGCTTTTAATTCAGAAAGGACATAAAGACGATTACGGGCAGGGCGCAGAGGACGCTCAGCGCTATTTTAAATGACCGAAGGTTGCTTTTGCTCATGGAGGCGGTGTATTTAATCCGCTTTGACCAGTCGAGAAAGTCCGTGATTATCAGCACGGGAGCGACAAGGTCGAAAACGAAGAAAAGGAACTGCCAAACATCCATCTTAGCGTCTTTGCCGTAAGAAATTATCATCAGGAACAAAAACAGACACAGGTAGTATAAGGACGCGACGACCATATGAAGAGGTTTGCCCGTGCGGAAGCCGGGAACGTAACACAGAAAGTTGACGCCCAGGAAAGGATGGTTGAGCGCGTAGGCGACCTCGCGCGCGGAACGGTATCTGTCCGCGGGGTCGGGTCTGGTGCATTTCGCCGCGACCTTGCCGAGAGAGCCTATCGCCCTCTCTTCATTGGGAAGTCTGCCCGTGACAAGATAGTTTATAAGCACGCCCAGAGCGTAAACATCAGCCCTGGCGTCGGTCTGTCTGAAACCGAACTGTTCGGGAGCGGCGTAGCCCTGGGTGCCTAAAATCATTGTATCGGCCGCCTTGCCGCGCTTTACGGTGCGGCTTATGCCGAAATCGATAATCACAGCCCTGCCGTTGCGGTCGATGATGATGTTCGAGGGGGTTATGTCGCGGTGGACTATTCCCGCCGTGTGAACGGGGGCGAGGCCGCGGCAGACATCGAGGACCAGACGCTTTACGACCCAGTCGGACAGGGGAGCGTTCATTTCGCGGTATTCCTCGAGAGTCGGTCCCTCGACAAAGTCGCGTACGGCGCAGAGCCTGCCGTTTATGGTGAAAATGCCGTGTATCCGCGCGATGTTCGGGGTTTCCGCGGAAATGCGGACGAGCTGTCTGTAAACGGGGACATCCTCGGGAAAGATGATTTTGGCGACATATTCGGCGCGCCCGTCTGTGACGATGCTTGTCATTTCGTTTATTTCGCGGACTGTTTCAAACACGGGCTCACCTCCTTGAAATCGGAACGCAAATAGTTTATTATAGAGCTGAAAGGGAAATGGTTATGGAAAACAAAAAATCTACGGACGAGCTCAAAAAGATACTCAAATCGAGCAAGACCTACAACGATTTTCTCGAAAAAGAGAAGGAAGAGCTTATCTTCACATCCATAAGCGAGTTCATAAAAATCGAAATGACCGCGAAAGACATAAAGGCGACGGAGCTTATCCGCGGGAGCAACCTTGACAAGGGGTATGTTTACCAGATACTGAGGGGAGCGCGCAAGAGCCCGTCGAGAGACGCCGTGCTTTCGCTCGCCTTCGGTCTGCGGCTCAATTCAGCGGGGACGGACAAGATGCTGAGAATCGCGGAATATGACGCGCTGTATATCCGCCGCCCGCGCGACGGAATAATCATGCACTGCCTGGACCGCGGTGTTTCCCTTACGGACACGAACATTATGCTCTCGGAAAAGGGGCTTGAGCCTATCGGAAAATTCTGACGCTCAGAGCACCTCGAACGAGTCGCCGTCCTGCGAAATTTTAAGTCTTATTTCTTTTCCGCCTTCGAAAGTGAGGCGGATTTCTCCTTTATTGCCCAGGAACGGGGCGATTTTCTTTTTAACCCTGTTTGAGGAAATGTGGTCGGTGACAATCCAGAGGCCTTTGCCGTCCTCGATTTCGGAGTGGTATTTTTTCGCTTTTCTGCGGATTTCTTCGGGAGCGAAGCACTTCGGAGTGACGACCGTCAGTCCGTTTTCCCTGACGAGTTTTGCCACGAAGGTCAGGGTTTCGTCGCTGATATGAATACCGCTCAAAAAGCAGAGTTTCAGCGATTCGAGGTCTTTGCGGACTCTGTCGTCGAAAACGGCGACGCTGTTCATAGTCATAAACGAACGGTGCCTGCGGAGAGCCCAGGGATGGACTTTATCCCAGTTGAAGCAGTGCCTTGAGGTCTCGCCGTGGGTTATAAGATGGAACACGCCCAGAATCTCCTTTGAACGGAGGTCGGGCTTTATTTTTTTGTTGCCGTAGAGCATCTTGCGCCAGGCGACGGGATCGCCCTGACCCCAGTAGGTGTCGTCGTAGCGGATGATTCCGATTTCGGGGCGGTAGTCCTGGATATCGTAATCGCGGTCGCGGTTTATGCCGCTTTCGGAGAATTCGGCGAATTTTTTCGCGTAATCGTTGGGATTGCCCTCTTCATCGAGGAAAACCGCCGTGCTTTCGACATAGGCGTCGTTCACGCCCGCGAGGTCGGCGAATTTCAGGTTGTAGAGCATTTCATCCGCGGAGTGACCGGGGTTGGTAAGGCGGAACCAGCAGTCAACGCAGGTCCACAGAGGGGTGTCGTACTGCATCGCGGCGCCCGCCGCTATCGCGAAATTCAGGTTTGTGACGCTTTCCTTCTGCGATTTGAAATTCGGGATAATTCCGTTTCTCGCGAAGGTGTGGAAGAGGACGGGGAAAACATGCTCGCCGACGAAAATCTCCGCGCCCTTGCCCTTGATTTCGGCGGCGTATTCGCCTATCTGGCGGTTTAAAAGCTCGCCCTGCTCGTAAGGGTCCTTGCCGTCGAGGAGGGGGAAGACGGATTTACGGAGTCTGCCCTTTGACGCCATGATAATCGAGACATTCTGATTGATAATCGCGTGCTCGAACTCGTCATACATCACGCCTTTGAAATGAGGCGAGGAGCAGAGGGATTTTATATATTCGTCCGGGATGGAGAGACGGTGGAGTTTTTCGGTATTGTAAACCCATTCGGTGCCGTCGGGAGCGGTGGCGTCGTGGCTGAAATTCTGATATTCGAAATTCGCGACATAGTCGATTCCCCTGTCGTCAAGCAGTTTCGCGGCGGCGAGGGTTTTTTCGGTCGAGACGGGAAGGGGCTCGTGGTGGGGGTCGGTGTGAGCCACCATAAAATCCACCTTGTCGCACACGCATCTGAACCGAGGGTTGTCTTCCTTGACCGTGTCGAAGTTCATATTGATTCCGAGTTTCATATTTTTGCCGTTCATAAAATACCCCTTTCGGAAGAAAGAATAAGGACGGGTTGCGCTGTCTTATTAATAATAACACCAAAGATGTTTTATTTCAATAATGCGATTATAAGAGCGAGGCGGTTTTGTTCAAATATTCATTTGAATTTGATAATGCGGTGTGTTATAATATTTTTATATTTTATTCACAGGGGGCTTTTTATGGCTGCGGCTTCAAAAAAACACACGGTTGTTTCGTGGGCGCTGTTTGCGGTCTGCTTCGCCGGGCTGCTGATTACCGCGACATTTACGGACCTGCGTGTGTCGCAGATTCTCACAAAAGGCACGCTCGCGCCCGGAAAATTCCTCGCGGACGGGCTTTTCGGCGTTGTGTTTGAGTGCATCGGCACGACGGCTCCTTATGTTGTCGGCGTTTTCTGCCTTGAGATTGTGTTCGTTTATGTTCTGAGGTTTATGAAAAACCCGGCGGGCAGGTTTACGCTGTGCTTTCTGCTTGAGGCGGGGGCGTTCGCGGCGTATTACGTGCTGGCGCTCGACATTCTCAACTACAATTTCCGCCATTACGGGCTTGAGGGCACGCCGAAGCCCGCTTTTATGCGGGTGGAACTCGCGTTTGTCGCTGCGCTGCTCGTTGTTCTTGTGACGTTCGCGGTAAACTCGCTTTCGGATGAGAGCATACGCCGTCTTCTGCGCGTTGCCTTCGCCGCTTTTCTCGCGATAGCGGTTTCGTCCCTTACCGTCGAATATCTCAAGCATCCCTTCGGAAGAACGCGTTACAGGGCGATGAACTACGCGGGGGATTTCAGTTATTTCACGCGCTGGTATGTTCTCAACGGTCAGCCCGACAAGGAGTGGATGAAGGAGACGTTCAGCAGTACGGACGCGTGCAAATCCTTCCCGAGCGGACACACGCAGAGC
>CADAER010000075.1:0-11796 GCA_902787025.1 Oscillospiraceae bacterium
AGGTTTTGAAAAGCGTCATATCAGTTCTCTCTCCGGCGGTCAGCAGCAGCGCGTTGCAATTGCCCGCGCGCTTGCCGTAAAGCCTCGTGTGCTTCTTCTTGACGAACCGCTCGGCGCACTCGACCTCAAACTCCGTAAAGATATGCAGGTTGAACTGAAAAACATTCAGCAGAGACTCGGCATTACTTTTATATATGTTACACATGACCAGGAAGAAGCCCTTTCGATGTCTGACACCATTGTTGTTATGGACAACGGTCTTATTCAGCAGATAGGCACTCCCGAAGATATATACAATGAACCGAAAAACGCTTTTGTAGCCGATTTCATTGGCGAAAGCAACATAGTTGACGGCATTATGCTTAAAGACCTTTACTGCCAGTTTTCCGGTCAGAGGTTTGAATGTCTTGACAAGGGTTTTGCTCCGAACGAACAGGTCGACGTAGTTGTTCGTCCCGAAGATGTTGATGTTGTGCCGGTTGAAAAGGGAATGCTCAGCGGCACTGTAACATCCGTTACTTTCAAGGGCGTTCATTATGAAATGATAGTCGATATCGGCGGTTTCAAATGGATGATTCAGTCAACGGATTATCAGGCGGAAGGCGACCGTATAGGTCTCTATATCGAGCCAGACGCTATTCATATTATGAAAAAATCCGAATACTCCGGTATGTTCGGCGATTACAGTTCATTCAGCGATGAATACGAAGAGCTTTCAAACGCCGAAGAACCCGATGAGGATGAATCCGACGGGGAGGAAGAAGACGTATGAACACTCGCTCGTCATTCGGTTCAAGGTTTGTAGCCTCACCGTATATTGTTTGGGCGGCTCTGTTCATTATCGCTCCCCTGTTCTTTGTTGTGTATTACTCGTTTACGAACGCGGCGGGAGATTTCACGCTCGAAAATGTTCAGGCGCTCTCAAAATATCTGCCCACTTTTCTGCGCTCAATCTGGTTCGGAATAGTGGCGACTCTTATATGCCTTGTAATCGCTTTCCCAATGGCATATATTATTTCGCAGAAATCGGACAAAATTCAGCGCACAATGGTTATGCTCGTTATGCTTCCGATGTGGATGAGTTTCCTTATAAGGACTTATTCCTGGATGGCTATTCTTCAGGATACGGGTATCATCAATTCATTTCTCGCAAAACTCGGGATTGACTCCGTTCATATGATAAACACGGGCGGAGCGGTTATTCTCGGTATGGTATATAACTTTTTGCCTTATATGATTCTGCCGATTTATTCGGTTATGGCAAAACTTGACTACTCAATGGTTGAGGCGTGCCAGGATTTAGGCGGAAACAGGCTTACAGTTATCCGCAAGTGCATTATTCCGATGAGCATACCCGGTATTGTCAGCGGAATTACAATGGTATTTGTTCCCTCTGTCAGCACATTCTATATTTCCCAGAAGCTCGGCGGCGGCTCGTTTGACCTTATCGGCGATGTAATTGAAAGACAGTTCCAGCAGTCATACAATTACAATTTAGGCGCATCTCTTTCCCTTGTTCTTATGGTTCTTATTCTTATCAGTATGGCGTTTATGAACAAGTTTTCGGATGAGGGGGAAATGATTATATGAAGACTCTCTCCCGAATATATATTGCGCTTGTGCTGATATTTCTTTATGCGCCGATAGCCGTTCTTTTGCTTTATTCATTCAACTCATCTACAAGCACAATAGTTTTCAACGGCTTTTCATTTCAGTGGTATAAAACTCTTTTTGCCGACGGCACAACATTGAAAGCGCTTTACAACACGCTTCTGCTTGCCGTATGCTCCTCGGTTATCGCGACTGTTCTCGGGACTGCCGCTTCGGTCGGAATTGATAAATTCAAAAAAGGATTTGCGCGCAGTTCAATTATGGCGACAACGAATATTCCGATGATGAACCCGGAAATTGTTACGGGCGTTTCGATGATGCTGCTCTTTGTATTTATCGGAAGAGCGCTTCGTATTTCCTCCGTTCTCGGCTTCGGAACAATGCTTATAGCGCATGTTACTTTTAATCTGCCGTATGTTATTCTGACTGTTCTGCCAAAGCTCAGGCAGACAGACAAAAACCTTGCAGAGGCGGCCATGGATCTGGGATGCAAGCCTCTGTCGGCGTTCTTCAAGGTAGTGTTTCCCGCTATCACTCCGGGCATTATTACCGGAATGATTATGGCGTTCACGCTCTCTCTCGATGACTTTATAATCAGTTATTTCACAAGCGGTCCGGGTTTCCAGACACTGCCCATTGTTATTTTCTCAATGACAAAAAAGCGCGTCAAGCCCGATATGTATGCCCTTTCGGCGCTTATTTTCATCAGCATTCTCATATTGCTTATTCTTTACAACATTGCTCAACAGAAGAGTGAAGAAAAGACAAGGAAAAAACAATAACCGTAACGGAGTATTTAATAATGAAAAAAACTATTTGCGTTTTATTTGCGCTTCTTTTATTACTTCTTCCGCTCAACATTGCTTTTGCGGAGGAAGACGGCGAGATTGAGGCTCTGCGAGGGAGTACCCTTTATGTTTATAACTGGGGCGAATATATTTCCGACGGAGCAGACGGCACCCTTGATGTCAACGCGGAATTTACAAAAAGATACGGAATTAAAGTTGTTTATGACACATATGACAACAATGAAGTAATGTATTCCAAACTCAAAAGCGGCGGTGTTTCATATGATATAGTCATCCCGTCGGACTATATGATTGAGCGTATGATTTCGGAGAATATGCTTGAAAAGATTAATTTTGACAACATCCCGAATTTCTCATATATTCCTGAAAAATACCGCAATCTCGGCTATGACCCTACAGGTGAGTATTCAGTCCCCTACACCGTAAGTTTTGTTGGTCTTATTTACAATACAAAAATGGTTGAAGAAGACCCCGACAGCTGGACTGCTTTGTGGGATGAAAGATATACCAACAATATCCTTATGTTTAACAATCCCCGCGATGCGTTTGCAATAGCGCAGAGTATTCTCGGTCAGGATTACAATATGGACACCGAAGCCGGCTGGCGTATGGCGGCGGCTCTTCTTAAAGAACAGAAGAGCGTTAATCCCGTTTATGTAAACGACGAAGTCTTTCTCAAAATGGAAGCCGGCGAAGCTGCTCTTGCTCCGTATTATGTAGGCGACTATTATCTTATGAAAGAAAACAATGAAGACCTTGCGTTTGTTTACCCGAAAGAGGGCGTAAACTATTTTGTCGATGCCGCCTGCATTCTGAAAGGCGCAAAAAACAAGCGCGCGGCTGAACTGTACCTTGACTTCCTGAACGATCCTGAAATCGCGCTTGCGAACGCCGAATATATCTGTTACGGCAGTCCCAACAGCGCCGTATATGAAAATCCGGATTATGAATACTATGAGGATGAACTGCTATATCCTGAAGAAGGATCTTTTAAAACTCAGTTATTCAAAAATCTTCCGCCTGACATTCTTGCGCTTCAAAGCACTCTGTGGGATGATGTCAAAAACTACAACGCAACCGGCTCGTCATACAGGTCGCTGTTTTTCGGAGAAAACAAGTCTGCGTCCATCGACAACGGCGAAGCTTTTACATCCGAGACAATAAAATACGGAATATGTATAGGCGTATTTCTGCTGCTGGTCATTGCTTATGTAGTTTTCAGAACTGTTCAGAAACGCAGAAGAGAAAAATACTGATATGAAAAAAACGGGTATCCGCGTTGCCGGATACCCGTTAATCATATTATAATTACCATTCGAGCATTTCTTCGGGGTTATTGAAAATCTGTTCAAGTCTGTTGATAAAAGGAACAAGTTTTCCGAAATCCACCGCTCTGTGGTCAAAAACCATTTCCATAGGCATTACAAGACCGGGGACGACTTTATCTTCGCCGTTTTCATCGGTTACAACTACCGGAGTTTTCTGAACCGAACTCATACAGAGGACGAACACTTCGGGCGGTATGAGAGCAAGCATTGTGCATCTGCCGTGAATACCTCTTGTGGTTGAACCTATATTTGAGATACATACCGTACCCTGACGGAGATCATCCTTTGTGAGGCGGTCTGTTTCGGGAATTGCATAATAATCTTTCTTAGCCTTCCCTTTAAGCGTGACAACTTTATGTTTACCGAGTTTTGCGCCGGTAAGTCTGCGGATAACTTTAACAATATGACCTTTTTTGAGTTCGCGCATTGTGTCATCAAAAGAGATGGAATACATTACCTCATCGAGGTTGGTGTTGTTTATCTTACGCGCAACATCCGCAATGTAATCATTGAGCTCGCTGAGAGATTTGCTGCCGATATCATGCAGGTTTATGGTCATCATTTCATCATTGGGAAGCACCCAGGTCATTGATGCGTGTATGTCTTCATATTCGGTGATATATCCCTTTACGCGTTTTGCGTCAAAATGAATATTGGCATTGAGTTCGGGAGCGGCTTTGAGACCTTCCGTAATGGCTTTTAGCATAAAGGTATTTACGGTTATCTTCTGAGAAAACTTACCCGATGCGTTGAGCTGTTTCGTCATTGCCATAAATTTGGAAACTTCCGGCTCATAGCTGTATCCGATATGCGGGACAGTCTGCCAGCTTTCGGTTGTCATATGCGCGATTATTTTTCTTTGAATTCCGAACCAGGTTGTTTTTGTGGGCTTCATAATAATCTTCCTTTTCATTTTTTCTGCTGTGTATTATAACAAACTATTCTTTTCAGGTAAATAAATCAAATAAACAAAAATACAAGAAAAATGAAAATGATATTTGTATTCTTTTTTTAGCGAAACGGGGAAATACTCAAAAAACGGATATTATTGCTTAATTATGCCGTTTTTTGAAATGTAAAAGAATTTTGACAAAGAAAAAGACAGGATGTAAAATACATTTGATAGACAAAACGGTGCTTATGCTTCACAATTAACTCAGCCGATCGGCAAGGAGGCGAAAAAATGAATATCGGTTCAAAAATCAAAACAGCGAGAAACGAGGCGGGACTGACTCAGGAAAATGCCGCGGAACTGCTCGGAGTGAGCAGACAGACAGTTTCAAACTGGGAAAATGAAAAATCTTACCCCGACATTGTAAGCGTTATCAGAATGAGCGATATTTACAATGTCAGCCTTGACAGGTTATTAAAGGAGGACAGCAGTATGACCGACGGTAAGAGTTATATTGATTATCTTGAAGACAGCACCAATCTTGTAAAAAGCAAAAACAAGCTTTCAAAAATCATTTTATTGAGCGTTTATCTTTTTATCTGGGCTTTGTCAGAAATCGTTTTCTGGTTCTTTACGCAGCCATCGGACGCAATGGGTTATTCGCTTATGTTTATCTGGATTATTATGCCCGTCACAACATTTATCGTTTCGATGATAATAGGGAAAAACGGATTTTTCGGTAAAGTCAAGTGGATTCTTCCCATAGTTTTCGGAATAATGTTTATGCTGGTTCCGTATTCCACGCTGACATTTTCGAATATGGAGGCTTTTCACACTTTCCGCTGGCCCGATTTTCCGATGCTGCCAATAGGCGCGGCGATATCATTCGCGGGAATCGCGCTCGGAGTGCTGATAAGCAGGAAGACCAAAAAGAAAACAGTTAAGGGATAATTCTGTTTATACCGCAGATAAGAGATATTCTCCTGTCTGCGGTTCTTTTTTTGCCCATTTTGTTGCATTTGAATGGTGTTTTGATATAATTAAAAATGGTTTAACCCGATTAAATAATCAAAGGCGGTAATGATTATGAGTTATGTTTACAAACATGTTGCGGTGGTCGGAATTGACGGAATGGGTAATTTCAACAAAGACACCGACACGCCGAATATGGATAAGATATTTGAAAACGGCGCAGAGGCGTTTTACGCTGTCAGTTTATCACCTACCATAAGCGCGCAGAACTGGGGCGCAATGCTGCTTGGCGCTCAGCCTGAGGTTCACGGGCTTACAAACTCAATTGTTGATCAATTTGAGTATAAGAACACCGCTCTGCCTTCTTTTTTTACGACGGTGCGAAAAGCATTTCCCGATGCGTTTTTATGCTCGTGCTGCAACTGGAATCCTATAAATCACGGCATAATCGAGCATAATATAGGCGTTGAAATGCATACGGCCGGCGATGACGCGGCGCTTACGGATATAATTGAAGAATGTGTCGCCAGAAAACCGAAATTACTGTTTATTCAGTTTGCTTGATTCGATAACGACCGCCGACGGATATGTAGGCAGAGTTTATGAGGCATACAGAAAAGCCGGCGTCATCGATGATACACTCTTTATAGTTATTGCCGATCACGGCGGCTATGACCACGGTCACGGCGGTTACACAGACGGCGAAAAGTTCATTTATCTCGCGCTTGCGGGTAAAACCGTTATGAACGCGGATATTCCTTACGCGCAGACAAAAGATATCAGCGCAATCGTTCTGCACGCGTTCGGACTCGATGTGCCGGAATATGATATCTTCGGTTATTCGTCGCAGATTCCGCTGAATGTTTTTGAGGATGTCAACACTATTTACAACAGACCTGCCGAGATCGAAAACTACAGTATTGAAAATCGCGAAACTCCCGACATAAACGGCGACGGCGGACTGTATTCATACTTCGGCAAAGACGATATAAAACTTGCTTTGTTTTTTGACAATGACATTAAAGATTCAACGGGAAATTATACTTTCATTCAGAACGGCCAGGTCAAATATTACAGCAACGGAATAAGGGGTTCATACGGCGAGCTCGGTTCAATCGGCAGCATAACCTGCGATGACATTAAATTCTGTGCGGACAGTTTCACCGTTGCGGTCTGGCTGAAAATCGACAAAGCGCTCGGAAACACCTGTTTTGTTTGCGGCAGCAGGGATATGACCGGCAACGGCGCCGGATTTGCGTTGGGCTTTAACAGATGCGATTCCGTTCTTTTCATTGAAAACGAAGATCCCGATTCCCGTGAAGAAATCAATATGCCTTATCATTATGATGTTGCGGGCGGATGGCTTCATATAATTTACAGCGTTGACAGAGGAAACGGGAAGGTGGATATTTATCACAATTTCGATTTCAAAAAAACAGCAAAAATTCACGACAGATTCAACGGTGTTTCGTTTGACTGTCTGCCGTTTACGGTCGGCGACGACGCATCGAAAAAATGTAACGCGGAAAGAAGATATATCTTCAATCTCGACGACCTGATTGTTTTCAATAAAGCGCTCAACGGCGACGACATATCAAAGTTATCGGAATACTACAATATAAAATGATTGTCACTGCATCTTTGTTTCTGCGAAGATGCAGTTTTTATGCTTTTTTCACAATTAGCAGACGCGTCTTTTATCAATTATGTATAAATTGACAATTATATTGTATTATGATAAAATTTAAATGTTATTTTCTGTCGTTTAACGGCGGTTTTATTCCACATTAAGAAAGCAGTGATTGGATGGCTGTATGCCCGAAATGCAACAAAAATATTCCAATTTATCACATAGGTCAGCTTTGCCCGCATTGCAATGTCAACATAAGGTTTTATGACTTTGACAAAAAGTTTTATCACGATGCGAAAAAGGCTGAGCTTTCTCTTGCGAAAATAAGTATATTCATAGCACATCTGAAAGCGAATTTTATCGGCTCGAAACTTGCGATAATCAGGCTTTGCACTATGATTCTGCCTCTTCTGAGCCTCCTTGTTCCGTATGCGAACGCGAACATATCACAGCCGTTTTATGACGGTAAAATGTCGCTTTCCGCTTTGGGCTTATTCAACGCTTTTTCAGACGGCAGTTTAAACTATATTATGACAATGAAAAGCGGCGGACCCGACAGGCTTGCGTTTGTTTCTCTTTTCGCCGCCGTTGCGGGAGTTGCGGCTGTAGCCGTCTTTGCGGTGCTTATATTCCTGCTGACGATACTGAGCATAATCAATATCAAAAAAATGCCGAAAGTGCTTTGCGCCGTCAGCCTGCTCGGAATTGCGGCAACCATAGCGGCAGCTGTTCTGTGCTTCAGGTTCCCTCACACCGCCGAAGCCGCGGACGGAGTTCTTCTTTCGGGCAGCGTTTCGTTTGGATATATTATAACAATCATTGCTTTTGCTGTTGTTTTTGTCGTTAATCTGCTTATCATAAAGAATGGTCTTAATGTAGTTTACAAGGAAGGCGACCTTGAAAGAAAAGAAATCGCCAAAAAAGTTAAGAACGGCGAAATCAATATTGACGACCTCCCCCAGCCCATTGTCGAGACGGAAGAAACCCGTCTTATTGACAAGGAAATCAAACAACAGCAGGAACTCTACCACAAAAAGGAAAATGAAACTGACGGTGAGGGAGGCGATGACAATGAAGAAGTTTGACTGGAAAAAATACATCTATAAAATTGTTGTCGTCATCCTGATTATATTCTTTGTAGGCGGCGTAGGCTTGGGAGCCGCGAACATTCTCGCAATTGAAGGTGTCCGTGAAATATACACGCCCGAAGAGCCGCTCACAAAACTTCCGGAAACCAATGAAGAAATCATAGCATATGCAAATTCGGTAATTGCGAAAGCGCTTGAAGAAAAACCGCGCACCGAACTCAGTGAAGGCTATTCAATAGACGAGGATTCAATAAGCAACAGCCTTGACAACAGCAGGCTTAACGCGGCGGCAAAAATGGCTGTTGGTGAGATTGAGGAAAAAGTCGAATCCGGCTATGAATCGAAAACTGCTGACTACAGCGAAAGTGCCGCTCCTTTCCTGAACGGCATTCTGCAATTAAACGCGGGCGATATTGAAAGCGTTGATTTCAAGCGTATGTATTACAAGTGCTCGATGTGCACCGACAGCGTTGATTATGATGATTTCAACGAAAAATGCCCGAAATGCGGGAATATGAATTCGCTTGAACTCAGATACAGCGACAATTACGAAATAACGCTTCACATAAAACCCGATTCGGATTCATTTAATAATTCCGCATTCCCGAAAACAGAGAAACTTGAAAGCGTTTTTGCTGAAAACGCCAACGCGACATCATATTACACCTTTAAATATCTTGAAAAAGAAATAAAAGAAGCGGACATTTTCATTAAGGTAAACCGTCTGACGGACAAAATCGAAGCGCTCCGTTTTGAAACACTCGCGGACAATACGCTGAGCCTGAATTTCGGTGATGAATACAGTGAACTTAATGATGTTTCCGTAGGATACAGCGCAAAAGACACCGCATCTTATTCGTTTACCTGGCCGGGTGTTAAACTCAACACAAATGAAAAAACAATAGAGCTGGGTTCAACTGAAGTTCTTAAAGCTACTCTCACCTGTGACGATCCGGTTAAATACGATGTTGTGTGGTCTTCATCCGATGAGGATACAGTAACTGTTGATGAAGAGGGATATCTTAAAACACACAAGCAGTTCGGCGATTCCGTAATAACCGCAAAATTTGTTTTCAACGGCAAGGAATATTCCGACACCTGTCTTATTCATGTAGGTGTTCCCGCGGAAGGCGTTGACCTCAATCACGGAAAGCTGAAAATGAAAACGGGTGGCAGCCAGACGCTTGTTGCGAAATTTGACCCGTCCGACACAACCAACACAAAATGCTACTGGTTCACGGACAATGAAAAAGTGGCAAAAATCGATAAAAGCGGAAAAGTTACCGCGACGGGCAAAGGGAAAACAACGGTTTATGTTATAACCGATGACGGAAACTATTATTCATCCTGTAAAGTGGAGGTGACAGACTGATGGCTGAAGAAAGCAAGATAGCGCGCACCTTCTTCGGCGCGGAAGACAATTCCGCCGCCACTATTGATAAAGACAAGCTTAATCAATACAGCGACATCGCTGTCAGGATGTTCCACACCAGAGTTATCGGCGGAAAAGAACTTCTTGTGCCCGCCGTTGCACAGTTCGCTTCAAAAGTTCTTAATGCGGTTGAGGTTTATCAGACTTTATTCTTTGTTAATGTTCTGAAAATTAATATGGTCTATGTTACTGCCATAAAGGCGCTCATAGGCATTTACGATGTTCTTAACGACCCGCTTATGGGTATTGCTTATGACAGAACAAGAACGCGCTGGGGCAAATCGAGACCTTATATTCTTTTCGGCGCCATCCCCTACTTTGTAAGCGCCGCAGTAATGTATTCGGGCGCGTTGTTTTTGAAGAGTCCTTCCGGAAACGATCCGAAAAAGATAATGTTCGTTTTCGTGATGCTCTTTATGAAAGAGACGTTTTCAACAATTTATAACATTCCGCGCAACAATATGCTTGTGCTGATGACACCGAATCCAAAAGACAGAATTTCAGTAAACCTGCTTCAGACATATATCGGCGAGTGGGGTTCGCAGCTTGTTTACGCAATTTTCCTGCCACTGATGGAATTAAACAACAAAGGTTACATTCAGCTGCCTGTCGCGTCGCTGTTCTCACTGCTCGGATGGATTTCGGCGTTTATCGGAATTGCGGGCAATATGGCGATGGCGATAACCTGTAAGGAAAGGGTTCTTTTACAGTCCAAGCCCGCACCGATTGAAAAAACAATTCTGTATGTTCTCAAAAACAAATATATGCTCCGCAATTTCATTGCAGGTTTTGCGACATCGTGGTGGGCTGACGGCGGATATTCCTGGGATGTTGTTACTCAGCAGGAAATATTCGGCGGTTCAATCCCCTCCTTCCTTGCATATATGCCATACAATGTAATGGATCCGATTTCGGTTACTTTCATCCCGAAGTTTGCTAAAATTTTCAAGAACAACAACAGGAACGAACTTATCGCTCTGCGGTTCTGGGATCTTATTTGCGTATGCGGAATGTGGCTCGGAATACCGTTTGTTGACAAGAAATGGCTGGTTGTCGCTATTTATGCATTTTTCTACGGATTAAACGGAATCAACAACGGTCCCGCGAATGTTGTTGAAGGCGAAATCGGAAGAGAAATAAGCGACTACACCGAATATGTAACAGGCGAACGACCTGACGGCACAATCAACATTTTGACAAACCTTATTACAAAAATAACCGCTCCGCTTAACGCTATGCTGACCATTGTTCTTTTCAAATGGTCCGGTTATGACACAACAATAGAGATGCTCCCCTGGTCGCAAGGTAATAAAAAGGTTTATCAGAAAGTATTCTTCCTGTTTAACGGTATTAATGTTCTGCCGAGAATAGTTCATGTTATTCCCTATTTCTTCTATGACCTTGTCGGTGAAAAGCGTGAAAAGATGTATGTTGAATTAAACGAACGCCGCGCGCTTATGGCTAAGAAGAGCGAAGGCATGGAAGAGGGCATCAATGAAATGATTGAAATGCTCGCGGAAGAAGAATAAAAAACTGCCCTTGAGTTTTCAGACTCAAGGGCAGTCTTGTTTCTTATTAATTGTTTATTTTTCAAAGACTTCGGCACAGGACGCGAGTTCCTCAACAACGGATATTTTCTGCGGGCAGATTTTTTCGCACGCGCCGCACTTTATGCATTCTGACGCTTTTGCGGAGTTTTCTATAAGCGAATCATATTTCTGTTGACCTTTTTCTATCTGACCGTAAATGAGCTGCTCGTTTCTCGCCGAGAAAATCGCGGGAATATTAATCTGTTTCGGACAGCCTTTTTTGCAATACTCACAGGCTGTGCAGGGAATTTGTTTCACATCGTTGAACGCTTTCTGCGCTTCTCTTATGACATTGTATTCATCGGAATCAAGAGGTTTGAAATCTTTCATAAATGAAAGATTGTCCTGCATCTGCTCGATATTCGACATACCGGAAAGAACGGAAAGCACTCCGTCGAGAGAGGCGGCGAAACGGATTGCCCAGGAGGCGTAAGACGCATCGGGA
>CADAER010000075.1:11834-13440 GCA_902787025.1 Oscillospiraceae bacterium
ATCTCAAGAGTCTCATCGAAAATCTCTTTCACCGGTTCGGGCGGGTCCGCGAGTCTCCCGCCTTTTACGGGTTCCATTATGACAATCTGCTTATTGTGTTTTCTCGCAACTTCATAATTCTCACGCGATTTTACTTTCGGGCTTTCCCAGTCACAGTAATTAATCTGTAACTGGACAAAATCGACATCGTCGTGCTCGGTCAGGAGTTCATCAAGCAACTTAGGTCCGCCGTGGAAAGAAAACCCGTAATTTTTGATTATACCCGCTTTCTTTTGCTCTTTCGCAAAATTCCACAGATCGAATTTATCATACCTTTTGAAATTCTTCTCCATAAGCGAGTGAAGAAGGTAGTAGTCGAAATATTCCGCGCCCGTTCTTTTAAGGCTTGTTTCAAGCTGACCGCGGGCGATTTTCTCCGTAAGCGCAATGCTCGCGTTGAGTTTGGTCGCAAGAGTGTATGTGCTGCGTTCATGCCTTGTGCAGAGCGCTTTACGGGCGGCGTCTTCGGAGCCTAAATACACATAAGCCGTGTCGAAATATGTGCCGCCGCTTTCAATAAACATATCAACCATTTTGCTTGTCTGCGCGATATCTATGGCAACTCCTTTATGAGGCAGGCGCATAAGGCCGAAGCCAAGTTTCATATAATCACCCTTTCGATTAATTTTATGAATTTAATTTTATCATAAAGAAAAAATCAATTCAATAACAAATGTTTATATACTTGTAAAGTGATTTATATGATGATAAAATATATTGTAAGATTTTCTTCGGAGGTATCGGTATGGACGATTCATTACAATATCACATTATGCTCGGCAAAAAAGACGGAGCCAAATACGCGATTCTGCCCGGTGACCCGGGTAGGACTCAACTGATTGCATCGTTTCTCGACAGCTCCGAAGAAGTGGCTTTCAACAGAGAATTCCGCACATTTGTCGGCTCTCTTGACGGAGAAAGGGTGCTTGTTGTCTCAACCGGTATAGGCGCTCCGTCCGCGGCGATATGTATGGAAGAACTTGCGAAAATCGGAGTAGATACATTTATCAGAGTCGGAACCTGCGGAGGTATGCAGGACAATGTTCTGCCCGGCGATGTCATAATCGCAAACGGAGCGATAAGAATGGACGGAACCTCGAAGGAATATATGCCCGTAGAATACCCTGCCGTTGCGGATCTTTATGTTACAAAAGCGCTTGCGGATGCAGCGAAGGAACTGGGATACCGGAGTCACATCGGAATTGTGCAGGCAAAGGACAGTTTTTACGGTCAGCACGACCCTGACAGTATGGGATGCAGTCAGGAACTCAAAAGCAAGTGGAGCGCCTGGATAAAAGGCGGCTGTCTTGCCTCCGAGATGGAGAGCGGCGCCCTGTTTGTCGTTGCGGGTGTGCGCCGTCTGCGCGCGGGAGCGGTATTCCACTGTGTATGGAATCAGGAGATTGCGGGTAAAGGAATGCCGCAGGAAGACAGAACAGATGACACAACAAAAGCCATCAAAACTGCGATTTGCGCTTTACGCAAACTTATAAAAGAGGACAGGGAAAATGGATAAGCGTCTTATAGCGACCGATTTTGACGGAACGCTTTTTGTAAACGGCGAGAT
>CADAER010000076.1 GCA_902787025.1 Oscillospiraceae bacterium
CTCATAGACTATGAGGTTGATAGGTTGCATGTGTAAGCGTAGTGATACGTTCAGCTTGGCAATACTAATAGGTCGAGGGCTTGACCTTGTGAATCTTCCAAATATTCATTCTCACTTGTCATTTCCCACTTTTCCTTTCCCCTTTGTTCAGTTTTCAGGGTATGTTAAAAAGCCGTATCGGAAGATACGGCTTTGTTTTTTGCGGAAAACGGCTCTCCGGGCGGGGAGGAGGGCTGAGGTTATGAATGTTATATACGGCTATTATATATCTTTTAAGTATAAAAACTGATATATATTAAAATAAATATAAAATAAAACTTGATAAATCGGCGGTTTTCTGTAATAATAAAGAATAATGCTGTTTTATAATGGGAGGATATCGGCGTGACACAACAGGATTATACGGCGCTCGCGGAGCTTCTGTTCCCGTCTGTTGACAAAACACCTCAGTATTACGAAGAGCTTTACCCCGAGCGCGGGCTCAAAGAGGGAGCGAGAGTTACCCGTTTCGCGCCTTCGCCCACGGGCTATCTTCATCTGGGCGGACTTTTCGGAGCGCTCGTTGACGTGCTGACCGCGAAGGTTTCGGGCGGCGTGTCGTATTTAAGAATTGAGGACACGGACAAAAAGCGCGAGATAGACGACGGCGTGTCGGCGATAACAAACGGCATGGCGGCTTTCGGCGTTGAGTTTGACGAAGGCGTTACGGGCTACGGCACCGAAAAGGGCGAATACGGCCCCTACACGCAAAGCAGCCGTGTTGAGATATATCAGACAATCGCGAAATCCCTTGTGGAGAGAGGACTTGCCTACCCCTGCTTCTGCACCTCGGAGGAGCTTTCGGCTCTTCGCGAAAAGCAGGAGGCGGACGGCGCCGCCATTACGGGATATTTCGGGAAATACGCGAAATGCAGAGATTTAAGTCTCGATGAAATAAAGGCGAACATCGCCGCGGGCAGAACCTGGGTGCTTCGTTTCCGTTCGGACGGCAGCGAGGAAAAGAGGATAACCTTTGAGGATATGATAAGGGGCAAAATTGAGATGCCCGAAAACATAATCGACGAGGTGCTTCTCAAATCGGACGGCGTTCCCACCTACCATTTCGCCCATGTGTGCGACGACCATTTTATGAGAACTACCCACGTAATCAGAGGCGAGGAGTGGATTTCATCCGTTCCCAAGCATATAGCGCTTTTCAAGGCGTGCGGTTACAGGGTTCCGAAATACGCGCACACGCCTCAGGTTATGAAATTCGACGACGAGACGGGCGACAAGCGCAAGCTTTCAAAGCGCAAGGACCCCGAGGCGGCGGTAAGCTACTTCGTGGTTGAGGGCTTCCCGAAGGAGAGCCTTATTGAGTATCTGCTCACGCTCATAAGCTCGGGCTTTGAGGACTGGCGCAGGGCGAATCCCGGCGTTCCCGCCATGGATTATCCGTTCAACCTCAAGAAGATGAGTTCGAGCGGCTGTCTGTTCGACCTTGTCAAGCTGACCGATGTAAGCAAAAACGTTATTTCGACGATGAAGGCGGACGATGTCGCGGGCAGAGTGGCGGACTGGGCGAAGGAATACGCGCCTGATTTTTACGCTCTTGTTGAGAAAAATCCCGCTTATCTCAGGGACGCGCTCAACATTGACCGCGAAAATCCGAAGCCGAGAAAGGATATTTCGAAGTGGAGCGAAGTGCCGTCTTATCTTGAATATTTCTATGATGAGATTTACACTCCCGACTACACGCTTCCGCAGAATATCGCTCCCGCGGACGCGAAAGCGATACTTGAAGAATATATGAAGGTCTTTGATGTTGACGACGACAAGGACACCTGGTTCGCGAAAATCAAGGGTCTGTGCGAGCCTCTCGGATTCACGCCGAATGTCAAGGAATACAAGGCTGACCCCGGCGCGTTCAAGGGCCATGTGGGCGATGTTTCGACGGTAATCAGAATAGCGGTGACATCGCGCAGCCAGACGCCCGACCTGTGGTCGGTCATGAAGGTGCTCGGCGGCGCCAAGGTTAAGGAAAGACTCGCGGACGCCGCGGCGGCATACGGAAAGGAATGATGATATGAGTTCACCGTTTATCGGCAAAAACTTTATATGGGATTTTATTGACGAGGACCTTGAAAACGGAGTGAACTCGCGCATACAGACGAGATTTCCTCCCGAACCCAACGGCTATCTTCACATAGGCCACGCGAAGGCGATATGCATCGACTTTATGACGGCGGAAAACTACGGCGGGGTATGCAATCTCCGTCTTGACGACACGAACCCGTCGAAGGAGGACACCGAATATGTTGACGCGATAAAAGAGGATATCGAGTGGCTCGGCTTCAAGTGGAACAAATGCCTCTACGCTTCGGGTTATTTCGATTTTATATATGAGTGCGCGATAAAGCTCATCAAAGAGGGCAAGGCTTATGTCTGCGACCTGAACGCGGATGAAATCCGCGAATACAGGGGAACGCTGACCGAGCCGGGAAAGAACAGCCCCTACCGCGACAGGAGCGTTGAGGAAAACCTCGACCTCTTCCGCAGGATGACACAGGGCGAGTTCGCGAACGGCGAGAAAACCCTTCGCGCGAAAATAGATATGGCTTCGCCGAACATCAACATGCGCGACCCCGTAATTTACAGAATCAGCCACACTCCGCATCATCAGCTGGGCGACAAATGGTGCGTTTACCCGATGTATGACTTCGCTCATCCGCTTTCAGACGCGGCGGAGGGAGTCACATATTCGCTCTGCTCGCTGGAGTTTGAGAATCACAGACCGCTTTACAACTGGTTTATTGAGAACATAGGCTTTGAGGAGCCTCCCCGACAGATAGAATTCGCCCGTCTCAACATAAACTACTGCGTGACGAGCAAGAGAAAGCTGCTGACCCTTGTTGAAAAGGGCATTGTTTCGGGCTGGGACGACCCGCGTATGATTACGCTTTGCGGTCTGCGCAGAAGGGGATACCCCGCGGACGCTATAAAGGATTTTGTCGTGCGCGCGGGTGTCGCGAAGGCGGACAGCATTGTTGACTTCGGTCTGCTCGAGGCCTGCTGCCGCGACGCGCTCAACGCGGACGCTCCGAGAGCCATGGCGGTTCTCAGGCCGCTTAAAGTGATAATCGACAATTATCCCGACGGTCAGGTTGAGGAGATTGAGGTTGACATTCATCCCGACAGACCCGAGCTGGGAAAGAGGACGGTTAAGTTCTCGAAGGAGATATATGTCGAGAGGGACGACTTTATGGCGGAGCCCGTCAAGAAGTATTTCCGCCTCTACCCCGGAAACGAGGTCAGGTTAAAGAGCGCTTATTACATAACCTGCACGGGTTATGACACGGACGAAAACGGAGAGGTAACCTGCCTGCACTGCACATACGACCCCGAAACGAAGGGCGGCGACTCCCCCGACGGCAGAAAGGTGCGCGGCACTCTTCACTGGGTGAGCGCGGCGGACAGCGTAGGCTGCGAAATCCGCCTTTACGACAGGCTTTTCAACGTCGAGAACCCGTCGGAAGACGGCGGAGACGCTTATCTCAACCATATAAACCCCGACTCGCTCACGGTGCTTGACGGCTGCCTTGTCGAGGGCGGTCTCGCGGACGCGAAGCCGGGCGACACCTTCCAGTTTATGCGTCAGGGCTATTTCTGCGCGGACAAGGATTCGGCACCCGGAAAACCCGTTTTCAACCGCACCGTCGCCCTCAACTCATCCTGGGGCAAGTAATTCGAAAGGAAGACAGATATGAATTTGGTTTACAGAATCGTGCACGCTCTGCTTGCGATAGCGGTATTTCCCGCGATACTCTTTCTTCAGCTTTTCTATATTGAGGTTTCGCCGAATTTCATAGATTACGGTATGAGCCTTGAGTTCAGCCTCTACCAGATTTTCGACCTCTTCGGAGGCGGCAGCAAGACGAGTTCGCTGAGAAACGCCTTCACGAAGGAGAGTCTCTCGAACATCTGGAGCGTGTTCTCGGACGCTCACGTGAGCCTTGTGCTTATGATAGCGAGCGGAATAATCACCCTCGCTCTCACGGTTTTCATTATTGTCGCCTGCATCGTAAAGGGCAAACGCAAGGTGCTTCTTACGGCGAGCTCGATAGGCTTCGTGACATCCATACTTTTCAAGGTTTTCTCGGCTCAGGTATGCAAGACCGTTACCTCGGGCGAGGTTGACTTCATCAAAATCTTCTCGCAGTCATTTATCGCGGGCTTTTTCGGCGACCTGATAAGCGTTGACACCCTGCGGATAGGCGTGTTCTCGAACGCGGTGCTTATGCTCTTTATGTGCATGGTTATCTGGAGCGTAATCTATATTGTTACGGATATCGGTCTTGAAGAGGAAAAACCCGCCTCCCCCGCTAAGAAGAAATAATACATTATTACTCTTTTTTATAAGAAATATATAAAAATACTTGACTTTATATGTGGATACTGCTATAATGCGGAATTACTGAAAGTGCGCCTTGCGATACCCGGCGCATTTCGCAGGAATCTTTAAATTTATCAATAAAGATCCTTGCCGCTTCGAACGAGGCGGCCAAAAGACCAGAAGGAGGTGCTTTTAAATGGCAGCAAACAGCTACGAGACCACAATGGTTTTCTCCGTAAAGAACGGTGACGAGGCAGCTATCGCTCTCAAAGAGAAATTCCAGAAGATGATCGAGGACGCAGCCACACTTGAAAGTATTGATGAATGGGGAAAGCGCAAGCTTGCTTATCTCATCAACTACGAGGCGGAAGGTTACTATGTAATCTACACCTACACGGCTGAACCCGATTTCCCGGCTGAGCTTGAGCGTGTTGCGAACATCACTGACGGTGTTCTCCGTTCGCTCAACATCAGAAAGTAAGGAGGATGTGTAATGCTTAACTGTGCAGTTATTATGGGCAGATTGGCTGCAGATCCCGAACTCAGAACCACAAGCACAGGCAGAAGCGTAACTTCTTTTTCGGTTGCTGTCGACCGCGCTTACGTCCGTCAGGGCGAAGAGCGTCAGACAGACTGGATTGACTGCGTTGTATGGGGTCAGACGGCGGAATTCGTAACGAAATATTTCCGCAAGGGCTCAATGATAGCGGTTCAGGGTCACATCCAGACCAGAAGTTATGACGACAAAAACGGCAACCGCCGCAAAGCGGTTGAGCTTGTAGCGGACAGCGTAAGCTTCTGCGGTTCGAGAAACGAAGGTTCGAACCCTGTTGAAGACAATATCAGGGCGGCTGTTCAGCCCGCTCCCTCATATTCGACGGGCGACACCGACGATTTCAAAGAAATTCCCACGGAGGACGACCTTCCTTTCTGATTGACCGTCCCCGCTTCATTTTGTGAAAGGAGAAAATTGTTATGGCATACGATAAGGCAGACAGAAAGCCTATGAGAAAAGGCCACAAAAAGGTTTGCTCATTCTGCGTTGACAAGGTTGAGTTTATCGATTATAAAGATATAGACAAGCTCCGCAAATACACCTCGGAGAGGGCTAAAATCCTTCCCCGCCGTGTAACCGGCACATGCGCGGCTCATCAGAGAGAGCTCACAACAGCCATCAAGCGCGCACGCCACCTTGCTCTGCTCCCCTATTCGGCAGACTGATTTGAAAAACGAAACCCGCAGGTTTTGCCTGCGGGTTGTTTTTTTGGTAGGAGGTAGGAATTAGGGGGTAGGAGATAGGAGTTAGGGGTTGAGGGTGAGCAAAGCGACGGTTTTATTTTTGGCGGGCGGATGATATCCGCCCCTACGTGTGGCGATTTGTTTAAAACGGCGGTTAATTATGCGGAGACACCTCATCCGTCTTGCCTGCGGCAAGCCACCTTCCCCAAAGGAGGAGGCTAAACACCTCATCAGTCACTTCGTGACAGCTTTTTTCTCCGAAAACGGGAACCCTTTTGTCGCTTGCGCGACATTTCCCTTGTCAGGGGAATAACCTCAAGGGGAAGCCTTAACCATCTCCGTCGCCTTCGGCGACACCTGTCTCGCCTGCCGGCTCGGTCGGCGATTCTTCCCTCAGAAATATGGTCGTCTCACTCGCTTGGAGCGCGTCGTGATACTCCCTATTTCTTCACCTCAGCGCAATGCCTTCATCTGCCACCGGCAG
>CADAER010000077.1 GCA_902787025.1 Oscillospiraceae bacterium
TTCCATTGATGTTTATGAAAATTACAACTCCGAACAAAAGCTTGACGACGACCTTATTGACAACATAGAATCAATACCGCACGTAAAGTTTGTCGCCGCCAAACAGACCCTCGGCGACCAGCTTGCTCCGGTAATCAGCGCGGGCAGCGGCGGCAGATATATAAGCGAATACGCAGTTATTGCCGCTTATGATTCCGAAACCATGCAAAAACTGGGTTTGGAGACTAAAGACGGTTCTCTTCCGGAAACCAGAGGTTCGGTTGTAATCGGAGAAACGTTTGAATATTCTTTGAAAGACAGCAGGCGCCCCGAAGGAAAGAATATGATTTCCCGCTATGACGAGGACTATGAGCCTTATCCCGAAGAAGAGATGCCGGACCCTTACATTGAGCTGGTAGGCGACAAAATAGAAATCGGCGTTCTCAATGAAGACATTCAGAGGAGTTCAGAGTAGTCGGCAGGGTGAAGCAGGACTATAACATCTGCTATGAATCGGATTCAGGCGTAATTATGCAGGCCTCCGACCTTGTCGCGTTCAGAACGGCGGCGGAAAAAGCGCTTAATATGAAAAGGTCAAAGCCTTCTTACAGCGAATTGAAGGTATTTTGCGACGGTCTGGATAATGTTTCCGATGTTGAGGAAGAAATAAAAAACCTCGGCTACGAAACGAGCTCCATGAACAGTATGCGCGAATCAACGCAGGAGGAGATGAACACCATTCAGCTCGCCCTGGGCGGAATAGGCGCGGTAAGCCTTATTGTCGCGGCGATAGGCATTATGAACACTATGATAATGTCGGTTTCCGAAAGAACAAAAGAGATAGGCATAATGAAGGCACTCGGCTGCTATGTTGCCGATATCCGGAGGCTGTTTCTGCTTGAAGCCGCCGCAATAGGCATGATAGGCGGCGTATTGGGTTCGGTCTTCAGCCTGGTGGTGTCGGTGCTGATAAATATTATTTATATGTTTTCTCAGAACGGTGGCGGGGAGACCGAGCCGCTGCTGCAATATATTACATCGTCACCCGAAAGAATATCGGTAATACCGGTGTGGCTTTTTCTGCTCGGAATGATTTTCTCAATGCTCATCGGTCTTGTATCGGGCGCGTATCCCGCGATGAAAGCGGTCAAAATCTCACCGCTTGAAGCCATGAAAAACGAGTGACGGATTCCGACAAATACAGTAAAAGAGGCAGGCAGAGGAAAAAATGAGCATAACAATCAACATTTATTATACGGGAAAAGAAAACGGCGACGCCGCCGCGTTTGCGGAGGAAATGGAGCAAAGCGGCATTGCGGACAGAATCAGAGCCGAGGAAGGCAATCTGAGGTATGAATACTTTGCGCCGCTTTACGACAAAAAGACGGTTTTGCTGATTGACAGCTGGAAAAATCAGGAGGCGCTTGACATTCATCACGCCTCGCCCATGATGAGCGAAATCGCCGCGCTTCGCGAAAAATACGATTTGCATATGAGAGTCGAAAGATATACGGGCGATGATTCTCAGCCGGACGACAGAAAGTTTGTCAGAGAATGACGAAGCGGAAGCACGAAGAATAATCTTTAACGAGGGAATACCCGATAATATTAAAACCGGACCGAAGTTAATCGGTCCGGTTCTTTACTTTCAGAAGGCTGTAAAACATACAATAATATAAACGATGCATATGCAGATGTTTAAACTGAGGTATAAAAATGACCGATAAATTCAACAATATCTCTATGAACGTCAGAAGGATGATATCTTTCAATTTTCCTAAGAAAATAATATGGAGTGATTACCGTAAAAGTAAAACGTTCAAAAAACCGCGTGCTCGGGTCAGAAAGTGTCTAACACTTGTGTCTAACGATTGTCTAACACTTTTTTAAACAGTATCTTCCTGGTCGGTGTTTTAATGCGATTTCAGAAAAATACATAGTGAATAATAAACAATTATAACACCAAATAATTAGTAATAATACACTATAATTCTTTAAAAGAAAAACTCCAAAACCGCGTGCCGAGGGTTCAAGTCCTTCTGCCCCTGCCAAAATAACAGGTATCGCAACAGCGATGCCTGTTATTTTTTTAGAATAAGGACTTGGGGTGCTGTTGCGAAGCAACGGCCGCGAGCCAAAAGAATGCGAGGCGAAGCCGAAGCAGTCGTCAAGTCCTTCTGCCCCTGCCATAAGAAAAATCGCCGAAATCCTTGAAACAAAAGGAAATCGGCGGTTTTTTAATTTTGTTGATTTTGAGCATATTTGTTTGCTTGATAAAGAAAAATTGTGAAAAATTGTGTGCAAAACGGGGCTTTTGTTGCCGCATTGTGCAAAAAGTTGTGCAAAAAAATGTAAAAATTACAGTTGATTTTCAAGTATATGTTCTGGCGAAGAGCAGATTATTGACTGCAATTTTTTTCGAATAATTATTATTGCGTCAAGCTGTGGTAGTAGCGATAACGCATGTTCCATTTTAATTAATTGCTTTTGGATTACCTTATATCGGTTCAACTGTATCGCCAAAATAATCAAATATCGCTTTTGTTCCTTCAGAATCTCCGTATCTTTTAGGTGTTGCTGATAATCCCAATCTTTCTCCGGCACTTGTTCTTAAAAAATTTCTTCTTTTATTGCTCCCAATTCTATGGACCTCATCAGCCACAACCAGTAAGTGATCACCTTGATTAATGTTATTTAAGCGGGGCGGACATTCCTGTTATATTTTATCACTGTCTCGAATTTCCCCGTGTGCCGTTGCGGGTTATCAGCGGCGGAGTCATCCAGCTTCGATATTTTGTCCCGTTTGTCGTTGCGGGTTATCAACGGCAATCTGCCACCTCCCGCTTACAGCAAAGACCCCTCTGCGGAAAAATCCGCGGAGGGGTTCCCTTTTTATTCTTTTCTCAGCACACGCTGCTGAGGAGGTCGGCGATTGCCTTGCCGAGGATTTTTTCAATGAGTTCCGCGAAGAACGCTTTGAGGCGGTCAAAGAAGCCGTTCTTTACATGGACTTTCTGTGTTTCGGTTTCTGCGAGAACATTGCCGTCTTTGTCAATGACTTTTGCCTGAACGGTGTAGTCTTCGGTCGGGTCTTCGACTGTGTAGCTTTCGCCCGTGCCGACATCTTCGCCGTTTACGAACCAGTGAATCTCCGCGCCTTCGGGCAGGTCTTTTGCGTCTGCCGTGAAGGTTTTATCTTCTTTGTAGCCAGTTTCGCTATTCTCTTCAAAGCCGTCAATTGTAACCGTAGGTTCATTTTCCTGCGGAATTACAGTGTAAACGGGTTTTACGGTTATTCCGCCGATTTTGAGTGTATATTCTTCCCATCTGCCGTCATAACCCTCTTTTTCGGGAACTGCCGGTTCGTCTATGCTCGTTGTTTCAACGTCATATTCTCTTGATTCAAGCTCTGTGCCGTCTTCCTTGACGAAAGTCGCTGTGTATTTGATTATGGTGAATGTGCCGTTGATGGTTATATTCTCTGCGGGCATTGTCTCGGGAATTTCATCAACCCACTTGAATGTGTAACCTTCTTTTGAGGGTGTTCGCGGCTGATTGACGGGCTGACCGAAGGTTGACTGAGTCTGTGTGAACTCTTCGCCGTCAATGACCCATTTAACATTGTAGGTGTTCGCCGTGTAGGTTACGGTAACCTCAACGCCGTCAAGGTTTTTCATTGTGCCTGCGACAACGGCCGGGTCGGGAGTGTAACCGGTGACCGCGGGCGATTCAACCGAGTAGTTTTCGCCGTAATTGACTTCGCCGCTGTATGCAGTTGCCGCTTCGCTGCCGTCTGCATATTTGTAATTAATTGTCAGCGGGCAGGCAACGGTGGCAACCGTGAATGTTGCCGTGGCTGTCTTACTGTTGTATGTGTCATTGCCGCTGTAGGTTGCCTCAACGGTGTGGGCGCCGGGTTCAAGGCCCTTGAATTCGCAGGAAACCGTATTATTGTTTTCAACATCAACTTTCACGCCCGTTTCGGCGCCGTCAAGGCAGAATGTTACAGTGCCAGAAAGGGTTTCGGTAAATGTTGCAGTTGCAGTTGCGGTTTCGCCGACATTTATGTCAGAGGCGCTCACGCTCAGTCCGACGTCAACTTTGTTGACGGTGAATGATTTCATATCTTCCGAGCCGTAATGATAATCGTCTCCGGCAAGAGTAGCTACCACAGTATAATCGCCTGAGAGAAGACCGTCGATATGGATTTTTCCTTCAGAATCGGGATTGCACTCATCGCCGTTTACCGTGACTGTAACCGCTCCTTCGGAACCTGAGGAAGTAACAGTGAAAGTCACTTCTTCTCCGACTGAATATACTGAATCAAGATTTGAAATATGTATTTCGGATGTTCCTTTGTCAACGGTAAACTCTGTTTCAACCGAATTGGATGCGTATTTGTCGTCGCCGTTGTAAATCGCTTCAACCTTGTAGTCACCGGGGTCGAGTGCGGGCAGAGTATAATTCAGCACGCCGTCAACTGCGTCAACATTTGCAATTACGTTGCCATTGAGTTCTATAGTTATCATACCGCCTGCACCGGCTGCGCAGGTCGCGTCTTCGGGCACTGTGACGGTAACCGTCACGCCTTCGTCATCGCCGTAAACGGGGTTTGTGGGCGAAATTGCAATGGACATTTCGGGAGTTGCCAGGTCGGCAATGAATTCTGTTTCTGCGGTTTCCTGCTCGTAATTGTCGTTTCCGCTGTAGGTTGCATTAACGGTATGAGTGCCGGCGCTGACATCTGTAACCGTAATCTCCGCTTTGCCTTCGTTGATTTGTGCGGAGTATTCTTTTCCGTCAACAATGAATTTAACCGTTCCCGTCAGAGTTTCGGGTTCCAGTTCCGCTGTTACTGTCACAGCATCTCCGGCAACGGGATTTGTGGGCGAAACAGAAACGGTCATTGCGGGAACCGCTTTTGCGACATTAAACTGTTTTGTTTCGGTTCCGCTTTCATAATTGTCATCGCCGCTGTATTCCACGGTGATGCTCTGCATACCCGCGACCGTGGGTGTGAACGGGAACTCAGCCTGACCGTTTTCGACTTCATACTCTTCGCCGTCAACGGTAATTGTGCCTGTGGCGTCGCCGCCGTCAATGGTTACGGTTACTTCAACCGTGTCGCCGTATGCGGCTTCAATATCCGAAATTGTGATTACAGGGTATGCTTTATTAACCGTAAATTCAGCAATGTCAAAAGCCGCCGAGTGGTTTTCATCGCCGGGGTAATAGGCGGAAACAATATATTTGCCCGCGGGCAGGTACTCAACGTCAAACCTCACACAGCCGTCTGCAAGTTCTCTGCTGTAATCCTCGTTGTTGATAAGAATTGTCACCATGCCGGAAGCTGTCGGTGAATCGGGGGTAACCACGATTTCCACAGAGTCGCCAAACATGATGTCCTCAACATCCAGTCTAAGCGTCTGCTCCACTTTTACGGCTGAAAGCACATCATAAGCTCTGGCAGGGGCGAATTTGCCGTCGCCCTCATAAACCGCCTCAATAAGGTGGCCGCCGACCGCAAGAGCGGGAACGGTTACCTTGCCCGCCGCGTCGGGAGTGTATTCTTCACCGTCAACATAAACGGTTACTTCGCCCGTTGCGCCTGAGGGTGAAAGCGAAACGGTTATTTCCGCGTTTTCGCCCGCCGTCGCTTTTTCGGGTTTTGTTATTGTTATTGAGGTTTCGGTTTCATAAACCCTGAAGGCGTCAGAAACAGTTTCTTCGTAAGAATCCTGATGGGATGTGCCGGAGCAGCGGTAATCCAGATAAGCCGTATATGCGCCGGACTCTTCGGGGGTGAAGGTCACGGCGGTTTCCCACATACCCGTTTCACTGTTGAGAGAAAGCGAAATATTGTCTTGGCTGAACACGGCATTGCCGCCGCTGTCGCGTACGGTCAGCGAAACGCTGCTTTCGCTTGCCATGGCATTATAAACCGAGTCGGGTATGGCAATATTTATCTGCGACTGTCCGCCGAACTGTGTGTCGGGGGCGCTTACCGTCATGCCGCTTTCGGGCACGGTGAACGAAACAACGGTAAGGGCAATTTCATCGTTTACAGTTGATGTGAAATAATGGTCGCCGCAGTCGCCTGAAGCGGCAATCATTGTGTGTCTGCCGGGCGCAAGTTCCGAAATATCAACACAACTGTTGTTTACACTATAATTTTTCCCGTCTATTATGCAAATAATCGGCTGGTCTGAGGTTGTGTTGATTTCTGCCAGCTTGACGCCGTCTTTCTCAGTGAACTCCACACTGATTGTATGCTGCCGTTTGTTGACGTTCAGCAACTCGTAAGCCTTCGCGGGGGCGTGGGTTTCATCGCCCTCATATTCGGCTGTAACAAGGTAGCCGCCCGCATCAAGGTACCCGACCGGGTCATTAAGGGGGTCATAGGTGGGCACTGTCAGCGTGAGGTGTTCCGTGTCGGTTACATATTCTTTACCATTTATTGTAACAGTGATTGCGCCCGTTGCCGATGGGTCGGAGAGCTCAAGTTCAACAACCGCCTCATCGCCGTAGATGACGGGGGCGACGGGCTTGATTGAAAGCACAACAGCGGCGGGAGAATCCGTCTCTCCCTTTGCGGGTGCGCCGCGCCTTGCCGATGTTCTGCCGCGTGCGGGTTCAACCGTGAATTCGGTTGAAGCGAATGCCGCCGAGTGGTTATTGTCGCCCGGGTAATAAACGGTAACAATGTGCCTGCCCTTTTCGGAAACGGCTGCGGTTAACTCGGCAACACCGTCTGTCAGGTTTGCGCTGTTTTTTTCGCTGCCGATTGCTACCGTTACGCTGCCCGTTGCGCTCGACTCGGAGAGTGTGACTCTAATCTTCTGGTTTTCGCCTTCTTTTATGGTGGGATCAAGTTCAACATCAAGAGTTACATCGGCTTTTTCAATGTCAAACACCGCTGCCGCTTCGGCGGGGGTGTGAGTGCCGTCGCCCTCATAATAAGCGTAAACAAAGTGGCTGCCCGCTTCAAGACCGCTGACGGTCAGGGCGGTGTCATCTGTGCTCAGAGTGTATGGTGTGCCGTCAACAAATGCCTTTATTTCACCCGTTGCGCCGGGCGAAGTGAATTCATAAGCTATTACCGCGTCATCGCCGAAGGTGAGATTCTGCGGCGCGTTAATAACGAGCGAGCTGCTTTCGCGCACGGTGAAAGCTGTTGAAGCTGAATAGCCGTGAACATAGTATTGGCTTTGGTTGTTATTATAATATGCTTCAACGGTGTAATCGCTGGGCGGGAGCGAGCCGAGGTCAGCGGTTGCCGAAGCATAGCCCTCGGTGTAGTCATAATCGCCCAAAAGGGCGGTTGTTTCAAGAACGGTTTCGCCCGCGCTGTTTTTAACAGTCAGTTCAACATCCCTGAAGCTGTCATAAAACTCTTTAGCATAAACAGTGGCAACCGCGTGCTCATCCGCACTTGCGCCGGGAACGCTGACTGTCAGGTTACCGTTGCCGAAAGTCGGCTTGACTTTAAAGATTTCCGCGGTCGCACAGTATTCATTGTTGCGGTCGCCCGGATATATTATGGTTATTGTGTGTTCACCCGGAGCCGGAGGAGGGAAGAAAACCTGATAGTTTTCATCTAATTCGGCAGGTTGGTCATCAATAAGAACAATCGTGTTGGAACTGTCCATTTCAGCACCGGTAGTTGTTATATCTGCCCACAGCGCTTCACCCTCAAGCATAACTTTATCAATATCTATGCATATAGTTGACTGCCGTTTTGCGACTGAAAGAATTTCCGCATCTTCGGCAGGGGTGTAGTTTTGGTTGCCTTTGAACTCGGCGCGCACAAGGTAGTTGCCCGCTTCAAGCCGTTTTTCTTCGGCGGAGAACTCCTGCCCGCTGTAATAAATGCAGGGAACGGTTACGGTCAGAACGCCGTCAACATCCTCGGGCGTGTATTCGGCGCCGTCAATATAAACAACAACATCTTCCGGTCTTGCCGCTCCTTCGGGGGCGACCGAAAGGGATCCGCGCATTATGAGATTCGGCTCAGATTCGATAGGATGAGTTACTATGAATGGCTCGAGGGCAGGGGTTGAAAACGACTTGGTCTCGCTATAA
>CADAER010000078.1 GCA_902787025.1 Oscillospiraceae bacterium
AAATAAAGCGAATAGAGCAGACGAGCCATCACCGTCAACTGTCCTTTGCTAAACTTAGCGGTAGCCGATTGCAGGATGGTATTGCGATAAGGCCGTGTGTCGGTAGGCAGCGTAGAATTCAGATTGTTGTAGGCATAGTCTGCAGAATAGTCATACCAGTAGTCATACTCATGTGCTCTGTTTTTCAGATCTTCGTTAAACTTTAGTTGCGTTGCACGGTCCGAGGATGTATTGATCAGTACATAGTTACAGGGATAGAGGACCTCAGCTTCTGTCCGGCAGATATAACTGCCGGCTCTTAAATGTCTTAATATCTGATTTTCTTCCACTCTTCAACAAGTTTATCAAGGCTGTATGCCGCGTTTGCAGGTGATGTTGACGGCAGGCATACGGCGTTTATTTTTGTTTTCCCGAGCAGATATTTATTATAGTATTTTTCCGCGGTTTTGCCGTTGACAAATATCTTCTTTATTTCCGCCGCGGCGAGTATGACACTAAGGTCGTTCGCGACAGCGTTTTTTATTGACAAATCCGAACTGCCCGTTATTTCGCATTGCGCTATAACATCCCAAAGCGCTATGTGATTGTCAAGCAGAAACCGCTTTTTCTCATCAATGGTTTCGGGAACATTACATCCGAAAACGGCGGCTGTGACCTTCCAGAAGCGGTTTTGTTTATGACCGTAAAAGAATTTCGCTTCACGCGATTTGACTGAAGGGAAACTGCCTAAAATCAGTATTTCGCTGTTTTTGTCATATACGGGAGGAATATTGTGAATAACCATATTTTCACCCGATTATTCCCGTTATACGGTAGAAATCGCGTTTTCTTCCGAAAGCCAGCCGTCTTGCCCATTTCGAGTCAAATCCCTTGACAAATTCATTGTCAAGCAATTCGGTATTCAGAACAGTCAGTCCAAATTGTCTGAGCTTTTCTTTGTATTCGCCGTTAAAGTAATCAAGACTTAACTCAGGCATTCCGCGTATTTCCATCATATTTTCTTCGCAGTTTGCGCTGTAAGTTGTTATGAACTCAAACTCAGCGCCGTTTTTTGCCGCTTTTTTCACCGCGTTAATAAACTCTTCTTCAGGCTTGACTATTCCTTCAAGAAGAACACCCCAGGGGAAAAGCACGGTAACTCTGTCGGCGATACCGCACAGTTCGTCAGGCAGATTCTCCGCCGTTGATATAACAAGCAGAGCATTGTCAAGTCCGCCTTTTTCGGGCTTCTTTGCGATTTTCACGGCGATTTCTTCCATATTGTCCTTGACAGGATCAAGACCGATATAAAATGTCTCTTTGTCGTTTTTCGCTTTACGGTAAATGTTTCTGCCGTCGCCCGTGCCTATGTCAATACAGATTTTACCGAATTTTGCTGTTATTTCATCAAGTTCCTGTTTCTGAATTGTTTTTGCGATTTTGCCGCACAGAACGGTTACCGCCATTATGACTCACCGCCCGTTTCGGTTTCCTCATCAGATTCGGGGAATGTTACCTCAACCTCAAAACTTTCCTGCTCGCCGTTCAACAGATTAATACGGAAAACGCTTACCGTAATTGTGTCACCCGGATTACACTGAGCAAGTATTTCGTAAATGTCGTCAAGTGTGTTTGTCTCTTTTCCGTCTATCGCCTGAATAATATCGCCTGGACGGAATTTCGTTTTGTTAAGGAGGCTGTCGCGCGTCATTTTGGAAACATATATTCCTCTGCACTCGTCAACCCATCTGCTGATTCCGCTCTGTCGCATCATCTCTTTTCCGACCGGTGTTGCGATTGTAACACCGAGGCTGACTTTAAGCTCCGGGCGGGTTGTTGATTCGGCAGTCTCAATAACTGATTCGGAAGTGGCTTCCTTATCTGTGCCGGGCTTGATTTTTGAGCAGGCGGAAAAAAGGCAGATAATTACCGTGAGTAAAACGGCAAACAATGAAACAATTGTTTTTTTCATTTTCAGCACCTCAGTTTTCGCTTCCTTCCGTCTGATTGTCGGCTGTAAGAGAATCGACGCTGTCAATAAGCAGGGGTTCTATGACAGAACCGTTTATTGTGTAGATCATTTCACCGTCATCAACACAGGCAAAATAATCATCGCCGTTTTGTGAGCCGATTTTAAGAACCAGTGTGTTTTCAACGGCTTCAAGACTGTCGCCGTCTTCAAGCGTGTATGTGAAAGTGAGTGTGTATGACGGCTTGTCAAGACCGTAATCTTCATAATCAGACTTGTAGTTTACGCATTTGTCAAATTGAACGGAACCTGCCGCAACATGTATTTCTTCCGCCTTTTCATCGGGAACTGTAATTTCTCCGCTGCCGTCATCAGCCTTGTATTCTTCGTCCGTCTTGATAATTGAAATATCAGCTTTTTCGCTCTTTATTTTCAGCGAATCAAACTGCGCGAGATTCGGAAGCTCCTCAACATCAATAAGACCATAAGCGTCATCCGGGAAAGCTTCGGCTAGACGGTAATCAACAAGATAAACGCTGTTCTCGAGACTTGAAACAAAGTAGTTGCCAGAGGAATACATATCCTTGTCACCGAATGAGTAAACAACATCTCTGCCGTCATCGAGAGTAACGGTTACTTTAAGGGCAGGGGACTCAAGCCCGTATTCATCAAGGCTTTCGGGTTCCGCGGTAACAAGCTTCATTGCATCGATTACTTTTAAGCCTTCAGCAAGGTCTTTTACTGTTTCTTGCCCGAGAGGGAAAGAACTGTCGGAAGCGAGAATCCATTTGTTTGTCTTTTGTAATTTACAGACATCCTTGCCGTCAACACTCCACCCGAACGCTTTGATTTCACCGTCGAGTTGAGCGGCTGTGACCGTGATGACTTCGTCATTCTCATCGGATTTCGCAAAATGCCGGCTGATAATAAAATAACCCGCAACAACAACTCCGAGACAGAGGAGCAGAATCAAAATAAGTTTAAGTTGTCTTTTCATCAGCGTTTCTTTCTCAAGACAATAACGGTAATGCCCGCAAGAATAACCAGCGCAGGCACAACACCGACCATAACCGTTTTAAGTATTGATGAAGTGCGGCTGCTCATGGTCAGAACATCATAACTTACCGATTTCGAAGGAATACTTACGGAATCGGGTGTGTCACAAAGCCATCCGAATGATTTGACAAAGAGTATTGAGTTTGCTCCCGAAACAGACTGGTTTACGGTGGGATCCATAAATTTTGAGGTTGAATAATAAACAATTTTGCCTTCGTTGTATGTCACAGCCGCGCCGAGCTTAAATGTGCCGTCAACCTCAATGTCGCCTTCCTCTTTCTCGGAGGACTGCTTTTCTTCAATGTTAATTGACGAATAAGCCTTTTCGCTTGTTGAAAGAAGAGACTGCGTTTTCATACCTTCGGGCAGATCTTCGCTTATTGTGAAGCCCTGTGTTTGCGGGAACATAACATAATAATTGGTCATGTCGTTTGTGATTTCATGGTTATCGGTGTGAGGAAGAAGCATATAATTAATGCTCATTCCGTTATATGAATAGCAATATTCCGTGTCAAGTTCAACAAGAATACCCTTTACGAGTTCGATGCCGTAACCTTTGAGGAAGGAAACAAGATTGGGGTATTTTTCAATGTCAACCTCGTCGGATGCCATAAAGATTTTTCCGCCTTGCGCAACATAATCGTTGAGCGCCTTTACATCCTCTTTTGAAAGGTCAAGGTTCGGGTTGATAATTGCAACACAGTCCGTACCCTCGGGAACACCGCCTTTTGCGGCGAGCTTCAGCGAGCCTATTTCGTAATTTGCATTAGACAGAACCGAACTGAACGAAGCGTCAAGATCGGTTTCTCCGTGACCGGTCAGAAAACTGATTTTCGGCAGATTGTCGCTTGTAACATAAGTGATACCGTTCGTAATCATATTTTCCGCCACGAATGCGGTGGGCTGATATTGATATGTCGAATAGTCAACCGAATATTCATACAGATCATTACCCGAAATGACTTTCGCTCTGTCGCCGCAGGCAACAATAATGCTTCCGCTTTCAACATTTTCGTCCGTATATTTTGATGTGAATTTCGGATTGACAATCGGGTCAATGATTTTAACGCTGACCTTGGAACTTGCCGAATCATAACTGTTAAGCAGTGATTTTACGGATGAATCCTCGGAACCAGACTCAACTACATAATAGATATTTATATTGTCTTTAAGCGAGCCGATAACATCTTTTGTAATGTCGCCAACAGAGAATTTTCCCGCAGAGGATAAATCAAAAGAAGTGAATTTTGAGGGAAGTTTCGGAATAATGAGATTAACCGCGATTATAATTGCAAGCACAACGGCGATAAGAATAAGCGAAACACCGCCGGCTTTGGATGAGCGCGATTTGAAAGAATCTTTTATACTTGCGTTTTTACTCATTATGCCCACCTCTTTCTTTCAAGAACCTGAACACTTAAAAAGCAGAAAAGAACTATTGTGCTGCAATATAGAACAACAGTCGAAATGTCAAGCGAGCCGTAAACAATGTTGAAATACTGCTCGAAAAGCTCGATTTTATTGAGTATTTTCGGGAGTATGCCCTGAATAAGCTCGGCTTTAATCAGTCTTATCGCAATAAGCGCAAGCAGAAGAACAATTGAAACAATATCCGCAAGCACAGCGTTGTTGGTAACGGCCCAGACAATAAGACCGACAACAATAACTAGTAAAATAAGAATTACGGTTGAAGCAAACAAAGTCGAGGGAATGTAATTCGTAAGGTTGTTCATAAAGTAGTTAAGCAGAAGAACAACAAATGAAACGATGGCGGCTATAATCTGATTTTCTGTAAGCAGTGAGATAAACATGCAGACTGCCGTCAGCGCCGCTCCGAGCAGGAAAAAGCCGAGCATCGCGGCATAAACAACCTTGAAATTGATATTGCCGAATTTTGAAAGAATAATCGGGTAAATACCCGTGAAAAAGCAGGGAATACCGAGAACAACAAGAGACGCGAAATATTTACCCAGAACAATATCGCTCATTTTAAGCGGCAGGGAATAAAGCAGACGGTCCGTGCCCTGCTTCTTTTCTTCCGCAAACATTCTCATGGTGAGAATAGGAACAAACAGCATAAGCACAAAAACAGTGTTGCCGTAAACAAACTCAAATGCGGAGTATTGATAAGAAAGGCAGTAAATCATAGCGTAAATGCCCATCATAACGAGCATAACCGCCAGCAGGATATATCCGGTCAAGCCCGTGAAATATCCGCGCAGTTCCTTTTTAAATACGGCGCCCATTATTCATCACCCTCCTCACTTGTTTCTTCATATAATTCGTTGACAGCGTCTTTCTGTATTTCATCAACATTGTCAACCGTTTCTGTTTCTTCGTATTTGGCGGAAGAAGCGATGCTGTTCTGAGAACCCGTTTTTCCGGTAAGCATATGAAGATTTTCACTTGTAACTTCAAGGAAGATGTCTTCAAGGCTTGCCTTTGAAAGGTTCATCGAAATAGCAAGAATACCGTTTTTGACAAATGCTTCCGCTAACTTTTCGCGAATATCGTCATCGGATGTGATAACAAGTTTTGCTGTGCCGTCATTTGCGCTGTCGTCAATTTCAACCTCTTTGACCTCGTCAAGCTCGGCAACAGCGTTTGCCGCCGCGTCCGCGTCTCCCTTAATGACAACATCCGTTATTGTCGAGGGATTGAACTGGCTTATAAGATTCTCCGCAGTGTCGGATGCTACGATTTCGCCGTTCGAAATAATGATTATTTCATCACAGACCTCGCTTACCTCCGGCAGAATATGGCTGCTTAAAATAACCGTATGTTTTTCGCCGAGTTCTCTTATAAGATTGCGTATTTCAACAATCTGCTTCGGGTCAAGACCGACAGTCGGCTCGTCAAGAATAACAACCTGCGGATCTCCGAGAATTGCCTGAGCAATGCCGACTCTCTGTTTATAGCCTTTTGAAAGTTTTTTTATATATTCAAGCGGAGTCATATCGGGGTATAGCGGGGGAATTTCAGGCAGATAACCGATACATTTTTTTGCTTTTATCGGCTCGTCGAAAATATCCGAACCGTTGACAGTCACCGTGCCGGAGGTTGCCGCAAGACAGCCTGTTATTATATTCATTGTGGTCGATTTACCCGCGCCGTTGGGACCTAAAAAGCCGTAAATTCTGCCGTCTTCAATCGTGAAACTGATGGAATTTACCGCAGTGTAATCGCCGTATTTTCGCGTAAGATTCCGAACCTCTATCAAAACAATTCCTCCAATCGGTTCATTTTTATTCAATTTTAAAATATATCATATTTATAAAATAATGTAAAGATTTTACATTAACATTAATTTAACAGTATGTGAATTTTCAAAAAGAATTATCCGTGCCCGAAAGCACGGATTAAAACTCATTTTTTCTTTTTCTGCTGTTTTTCGAGCTGAGCCTTTTCGTATATTCCTTTCAGATACATACTGTTGAATCTCTGCGCAAGGTCGAAACTGCCGTCAATGTGAACAAGAATAACAGTAACGCCAAGCGGCCAGTCCTTCTCTTCACACTCGATTTTATCGGAAAGTCCGTATGTCTCGTAACCGCAGCATTGGTTGTAAACAAGAAAAACACCTTTATAATTCGCGCAGAAATCGTTTACATGATCATGTCCGCAGAAAACGGCCTGTGTGCTTTCCCTTTCGAGAATAGCGTCAAACATTCCGCTGTTGAAAGGCGAACATCCTACGCTCTCGTAAGCCGAACCGTAAAGGATTCTGCACTTGTCCGTAAAAGTCCATCCGTCTTCATCACTTCCCGTTATCGCTTCGGCGTATTCGGGAAGGGGAATATGTATAAACACCATCGACTTGAAATCACCGTATTTTTGCCTCAGCATATCAACACGGCTTTTATACCAGTCAATCTGGTCTTTCTTTATGAAATCATAGCCCTGCATATCCTGCGGAACACCGTGGCTCTCTCTGTATTTGTCAAGAATATCTCTTCCAGAGTCAAACAAAAATAAAGTCTGCTGAATTGAATTTTCACCGTTGAGAATATTGATATAATGGTTGCCGTAACCGAACAGCTCTTCGGGACCGTTTTTCACAAGGCAGTGCGGATAAGTCCTGACGCCTTCAAGGAGAAGCCGTTTGAAAAAGCCTTTGTCCTCTCTCGCTTCGTGATTTCCGTAACAGATTGTCCAGAAAATTCCGATTTTTTCCATAAGTTTTGCAAATTGAATCGCGTCAACCTGCTGAAATCTTGAAAGAATAATATCGCCGGTGAATACGACGAGGTCCGGTCTTGCGTTTGTTATGTGATTGGCGAGCATCTGAACGGCTTTTCTGCGCAGTTTAGGATTATCTCCGAGATGCAGGTCTGTGGTAGCGATAATCTTGAAATCGTCACGGACCATTACGCCGTATTTGTTAAATTTCGCTATTGTAACGCTCTCGCTGTCTTCGCTTACAACCTTAACATCCGTGTTTATATGCCCTTTAACCGACATACAGAACATCGATTCGGGAAACATACCGAAGGTGATTTTGAAAAAAACACCGCCGATCGCAAGCCCTATTTTATTGAGCGTTATGCGAAGTCTGGCAATAAAAGAATTCATAATAACCTCTTTGCTTTTTACGGATTCATAAGTTTTGCCGCAAGGTCGCTGACATCTTTGCAAATATGCGGCGCCTGTGCTTTTACGTCGGGCTTCCCGTTTTCAACAGCCCAGCCGTCAAACGCTTTTATCATTTCAAGGTCGTTGTAATCGTCACCCACAACAGCGGCGCTGTCTTCCGTCAGTGAAAAATAATCAAGAACAACCTTTACTCCCTGCGCCTTTCCCGTGCCTGCGGTCCCTATATTAACATGTCTTCCGTTTACAAATACGGAAAGCCTGTTTCCGAAAATGTTTTCGATATCCTTTTTTACTTCAAGCGCTCTTTCAACGCTTGCAAAAGTGGCGTAAAAATGGTGCTTTGTATTTCCGTCTGCCGGAGAGAAATATTCGACATCATCATATTCCGAAAATGCTTTTGCAAGCTGAGCAAATAATTCGGCGGGAATATACTTTTCATAAATGATATTTCCGTTCTTGTCGGCAACAACCGAGCCTGTGTAAATGATTATAAAATCAACGGGAATGTTTTCTTCTTTGACCTTTTCAAAAAAG
>CADAER010000079.1 GCA_902787025.1 Oscillospiraceae bacterium
CCGAAGGGCTGTCAGCGGCTTATCATCAAAGGCGACGGCAGGTCGTTTTTTATGGACAGTGCCGCCGAATACATAGCTCAGCTCGGCATTAAACTTATCGGCACGGATTCTTTATCCGTCGGCTGCGAGGGCAATGAAACGGAGCCTCACAGAGCCTTTTTGCGTGAAGGAATCTGCATACTCGAAAATCTCGATTTATCCGAAGTCCGACCGGGTCGATATTTCCTTTTCGCGCCGCCCGTAAAAATTGAAGGCGCGGAGGCGGCTCCCGCCAGGGCGGTTCTCATAAGCGATTTTATTTTCTGGAGCGGTAAAAACGAATGAAGCGATTTTTTGATGTTGTTATAAGCCTTTTCGGTCTTATAATACTTTCACCTCTTCTTCTTTTGACGGCTGTTGTCATTTTTATTGACGACGGTCTGCCAGTTGTTTTCAGACAGGAGAGAGTCGGCAAAGATTCAAAGCACTTCACAATTTACAAATTCCGCACTATGAAAAAAGATACCCGCTCCGCCGCTACGGGCGAACTGCACGAATCGGAGGAGCAGATTACAAAAAGCGGCAGAATATTAAGAAAAACAAGCGTTGACGAACTACTTCAGCTTGTCAATGTTTTAAACGGCACTATGAGCATAGTAGGCCCCAGACCGCTTATTCCCGAAGAAGAAGAGATTCACGCCCTTCGCGAGCAATACGGTGTCTATAAAGTGAGACCGGGAGTTACAGGCTGGGCGCAGGTCAACGGCAGAGATGCCCTCGATGATGAAACCAAGGCGCTCTACGACAAAGAATATGTCGAAAAACAGAGCATCGTTTTTGATATAAAAATTCTTATAAAAACCGTTATGGTCGTCCTCAAACGCGAGAACATAACGGAAGGCGGCGAGCAATAAAAAAAGACTGCCGTAAGAACGACAGTCCGTAAGTATTATTTATACTTTGCCGAGGTATTCCTCAAGGCACTGACCGCTCGCTTTCATAGCCTTCGCGGCGGCAACGCCCACATATCTCCAGTGCCAGGGTTCGTAAATGATTTTCGTGATATTCTGCTTGTTTTCGGGGTATCTGAGAATAAATCCGTAATCCGCGGCGTGCTCTTCGAGCCACTTGTATTCTTTCGTATACTGGAAGCCCGCCGTTGAGTCTGCGGTGATAATATCCATCGCCATACCGGCGTTGTGTTCGCTCGTGCCGGGCGGCAGTATTCTTTCGGCTGCCTTCTGTGTGGCTGTAACCTTGTCATAGCCGAGATTCTGATAATAAGCTATCTTGTTGTTGAGATTGTTTCTCTGCCTTGTCAGCGAACGGTAGCCCGAAACGGGAGTCAGTATAATTCCGTCTTCTTTCGCCGCAAGATACATTTCGTTGTAGTGCGGAGCGACACGGTAGTCGAGCTTGCAGCTTGACTGATCGTTCGTTATTGAAGGAGCGAGCTGCGGAGTGTAATCGTCGGGCAGAATGTAATCGCGGTTTACAAGCAGAAGATTCCAGTTCGCGCTGTCAATTACGGCGTAACTCGGGTTGAATCCCGCGTAAGCGTATTCGTAATTTGCAATTTTGCCTTGCGCGGCTGTTGTGGCTTTGGTTGTCTCCGTTACAGCTTCGACAGCCCTTGTGCCAGTTGACGGAGCCTTCGTTGTTGCTGTTGTTTTGACGGTGGTCATTACCTGCGATACGGTTGTTGTTTCCTTTTTGCCGAAGGGCCACTTCCGGGCAGTCGTTATTTCGGATGTTGCCGCCTCCGTTGTCTGCGCGGGCAAGGTGCCGTCGGGAACGGGGAAGGTTATTGTTTCGCCGTCCTCGTCTGTGTATGATTCGTGTTCGGTCTTCGCTTCGGCGGCAGTTTCACCGGAAGTGTCACTCGTTTCGGGAACCGCAACAGGCATAGCCCTTCTTGTTGAGATAACGCCGAGCACAGCTCCGCTGAAAACCGCCACAACTGCGGCGACGGCTATAAATAAAATTTTGTTTTTTGTATTCATTTTTTGTTCTCACTTTTAAAAAGATTAATACATATTGTAGTCAAAAAGGTCTGAAAAGTCAATATCTGCGATTTTTATACAGTTATTAATAAATAATTCGGAAAGGAGATGTTATTTTGACAGCAAGAGAAAGGATTGAAAGATATCCGTCCGAACGCAGGATGTATGCGAACTATGTTGTTAAAAACATCAAAAAAATATGCAAGGAGACAGGACCGCGTCCCTCGGGCTCGGAGCAGGAATTAAAGGCTCAGCAGATGATGGCGGAAGACCTGAAAACCTCCTGCGACGAGGTCAGAATTGAAGAATTCAGACTTGCCCCGTCCGCTTTTATGGGCTGGGTTCAGCTTCTCGTTTTCTGCGGTGTGGCAGGCTCGGTGCTTCTCTTCCTGACACACTGGAACTGGTTCCCGAACCAGTCCCTCATTTTCACCGCAATCAGCACGGGACTTCTCATTATAGGTCTTTTCTTTGTTTTTACCGAATTCCTTTTCTATAAAGAGGCACTCGATGTTTTCTTCCCTAAAAAGACGAGCCACAATGTTGTCGCCGTGCGCAAACCCACGGGCGAAGTCAAAAGAAGAATAATCTTTTCGGGCCACGCGGATTCCGCTCCCGAATGGTGGTTCACCTACCTCGGCGGGCCTAAACTGCTCACATCTGTCATAGGTCTCGGTCTGGGCGGCTGCGCATTTGTCACGGTTGTTTCGATAATCGCGCTCAGCCTTACCGAAAGAGGCGCCGATATTTCCGCAAACAGAATTATATTTATTCTTTCAATAGTCGCTTTGTGCTTCACACCTGTTTACATCTTCTGTCTTTTCTTCTACAACCCGAAAAGACCGGTTGATGGCGCAAACGACAACCTTTCGGGCTGCCTGTGCTCAATGGCGGTGCCGAGATTCCTTCAGGACCACAACATTCAGCTTGAAAACACCGAGGTTATGGTTGTTCTCACAGGTTCCGAAGAAGCAGGTCTGAGAGGCGCGAAAGCGTTCGCAAAGTCGCACGCGAAGGAATTTGCTGCCGAAGACGGCGTTGAAACCGTGTTCTTCGGGCTTGACACCGTGCGCGATTTCGACTATATGGGCGTTTACAGCAAGGATATGACAGGCACAGTCAAAAACAGCCCCGAAGTGTCAAAACTGGTTAAAGAGGGCGCCGCAATCGCAGGCTATGACCTGCCCTACAAGAGCGTGTTCTTCGGCTCGTCGGATGCCGCCGCAATCACCAAGGGCGGAATGAAAGCCACCTGCTTCGCCGCCATGGACCCCGCTCCCGCGCGTTATTATCACACAAGGCTCGACACCGCCGACAATCTCGACCTGAAAACCGTCGAGGCGGGCGTTGACATCTGCCTTGAAACGCTTTTCCTCTTTGATGAAAAAGGGCTTAATGTTTAATCGCAATATCAACCGACACTCTGAAAGGAGAGGTTTTATGAATAAGAAACTGTTTTCATTAATCTCGCTTGTTCTTGTTTTCTCAATGCTTTTCGCGTTCGCCGGATGCAGTTTTACGGGAGCGGGAGAGGGTGAAGAAGAAACGACAATACACAAGCGCACATCCGACCTGCCTACCGAACAGCTTTATAAAGTTTCGGGCGACGGCGTAACGCACTATCTCGATGCCGAGGGCAACGAGCTTGAGAACACAACCGTGCTTGACGAAGCCGGCATAGAGGCGAAAAACACACGTCTTGTTGAATACTACAACATAAATGTCAACAAGCTTGTTGACGGCTCTACAACAGCAGTCGTCACAAGAAATGAGGGCAAGAGCCTGGGCAGACAGTCCGACGCCGACGGCAACAGCGTCGCTTACAGTGAGAATTCCTATGTGAACGCCGCGATTGACTCGCTCAAAAAGTATATGCTCGTCACGAGAGATACCGAAACCTCAGAATACACAAACGACCTTAACGACGCTCTTCCCGGAGCGGATTATGTCAGCACACTGACCTTCAACGATGTTGAAAGCGCGACCTGTGTTGACGGTGACACGACAAGAAAGGTTGTAATCACGCTTAAATCACCCGTTTCCGAAGCGGTTATCGATGGGAACTTCGACAAGGAAGATATTGACGCTGTCTATGCAGAATTCGACAAAGCGTCCGATTATATGGAAATCGACAAATCCGCTACCAAGCTCGAATATGTCAACTGTGTTATCGAGGTAGTGACCGACCTTGAAACCGACGAAGTCCTTTCAATAAAATACATTAAGGGCATAAACGTCAACACGGTTGTAACAGGCAAAGGCAAGCTTGAATCGGCAGGTGAAGTGCCAGTTTGCTTCCTTTACACCTATACCGTTGAGTATGCGATAGACAGAACAAACCCCGAAGAAGCCGAATAATCAAAGGATTTTTCAATTAAATAAAATGATATATAATGAAAGGAAGTAATAAATTATGGCATCAAGCGCAAAAGTTGCATATTGCAGAACCTACCAGAGAGTAATGAAGGTCGCAACAGACATTCTCCCCTGGAAAGAACCCGCCATCACAAAGGGCGCGGGCTGCATAAAAAAACTGCCTTATATCATAAAACAGAAGGGAATAAATAAGGTAATGATTGTTACCGACAAAGGTCTTATGGGCTTAAACCTTCTCGACTCCCTTTTTGAAGGCCTCAAAAGCAAGGGCATTGAATATGTCGTTTTTGACGGCGTTCAGCCCAACCCCACAATTCCCAACATTGAAGAAACAAGACAGCTTTATGTTGACAACGGCTGTGAAGCGATAATAGCTTTCGGCGGCGGCTCTCCAATGGACTGCGCCAAGGCGGCGGGTGCGAGAGTTGTGAAACCCAACCAGCCCGTCCAGAAGATGAAAGGCGTTCTCAAAGTGCGTAAAAAGCTTATGCCTTTCTTCGCAGTTCCCACAACAGCGGGCACCGGCTCCGAAACAACAATTGCGGCTGTTGTTTCCGACCCCGAAACACACGAGAAATACGCGATAAACGACCTCTGCCTTCGTCCCGGTTACGCGATTCTCGACCCCGAACTTACCGTAGGTCTTCCCCCTCATATCACATCCACAACAGGTATGGACGCTCTCACTCACGCGGTGGAGGCGTATATCGGCAGATCAAACACCAAAGAGACTGCCGAAAGGGCCGTTCAGGCTGTTAAACTTATTTTTGAAAACCTCTACAACGCTTACGAGGACGGCAAGAATATCGAAGCGCGTGAGAATATGCTTCTCGCCTCGCATTACGCGGGTATCGCGTTCACGAGGGCTTATGTCGGCTATGTTCACGCCATAGGCCATAATTTAGGCGGTATGTATGGCGTGCCTCACGGTCTTGCAATGTCGGTAATTCTTCCTTATGTTCTCGACTATTACGGCGAAGCGGCTTATGACCGCCTCGCGGATCTCGCAGACGCTGTCGGCATTGCCGGAGCGGATAACGCCGAAAAGGCAAAGAATTTTATCGCAGCGGTCCGCGAACTCAACGCAAAGATGAATATTCCCTCATCCATCGACAAGATTAAAGAAGAGGATATTCCGCTTATCGCCGAGCGCGCTCTCGCCGAAGGCAACCCGCTTTATCCCGTTCCGAAGATTATGGATAAGGCCGACTGCGAAGCTCTCATAAAAAGCCTTATGCCGAAAGAATAAAGGCAAAAGAAATAAAAGAAACAAAAAAACTAAAAAGAAACATTGAAAACAAAAACGGCGGGAAATCCCGCCGTTTTTCCGCATCCCAACAGAAAGTGAAAAATTTCCCGCGGGATATTGAAATCGCAGAGTAAATGAGTTACAATATATCTCGCAAATCAACCGGACGCATAGCTCAGCTGGTCAGAGCGTTCGCTTCACACGCGAGAGGCCCTGGGTTCGAGCCCCAGTGTGTCCACCAAAAGAACAGTCTGCCCGACAGGGCGGGCTGTTCTTTTTTATGATTGATTCAG
>CADAER010000080.1 GCA_902787025.1 Oscillospiraceae bacterium
AATATGAACGAAGCTCTTGATAAATGCGTTGACTCACTCATCCGCCAGATCAGGAAAAACAAGACCAGAATCGAGAAGAAACTTCGCAGCGGCGCCATTGACGACCTTCTTCCTCCCGCGGAGATTGTTGAACCCGAAGAGGAAATCGAAGTTGTCAGAAGCAAGATCGTTACTCTCAAACCGCAGAGCGTTGATGAAGCAATCCTTCAGATGAACCTTCTTGACCACGAGTTCTATGTATTTCTCAACGAAGCTTCGGGCGGAGTGAATGTTGTTTACAAACGCAGCGACGGAGGCTACGGCATTATCGAACCTGAGTTCTGATAATTTCAGACACATTTACGGATAGATAAATTCTCGGCTGATGAGAATCGGGTAAGCCGGTTTTCATCAGCCTTTTGAATAGGTAGATAAATGAGTATAAAGTTTGTTATTCCCTGCCTTCTCGGGCTTGAGTCGCTTATCGCGGATGAACTCAGAAGGCTTGAAGCCGAAAATGTCTGTGCCGAAAACGGCAGAGTGCTGTTTGAAGGTGACAAAAACATTCTCGCGAGAGTTAATATATGTTCTCATTTCGCCGAGCGTGTGCAGATTCTCACGGGCAGTTTTGAGGCTCACAGTTTTGAAGAGCTGTTTCAGGGCGTAAAAGCGATAGCGTGGGAAGAGTGGATAGGCAAAGAAGACGCCTTTCCCGTAAAAGGGTATTCAATCAATTCCGATTTGTTCAGTGTCCGAGACTGCCAGGCGATTATTAAAAAAGCGGTTGTCGAACGGCTTAAAGAAAAGTATCATATTGAGTGGTTTGATGAAACGGGTCCCGTTCATCAGATTCAGTTTTCAATAATGAAAAACAAGGTCTCAATGCTTATCGACACATCCGGCGCGGGGCTTCATAAACGCGGTTACCGCCTTGAAGCAAACGACGCTCCGATGAAGGAAACCCTTGCCGCCGCTCTTTGTTCGCTTTCACGGTTAAGACCTTACCATAAACTTTACGATCCCATGTGCGGGTCGGGAACAATTCTCATTGAAGGCGCTTTGCTCGCCTCAAATTCTCCTCCTTGCATAAACCGTTCTTTCTCGGCTGAAAGATGGGAGACAATTGACCGTGAAGTCTGGAAACAGGAACGCGAAAGAGCGCGGTCGCTTGTTGTTCCGATTGAAGATTTCGCCGCTTTCGGCACAGACATTGACTCCTCCGCGATTGAGATTGCGAAACAGAACGCGGAAAGAGCGGGAGTCGAATCGAAAATCAGATTTTCCGTTGCCGATTTAAAAGCTTTTTCACCTTCGACGGAAAAAGGAACGCTTATATGCAATCCGCCATACGGCGAGCGTCTTCTCGACTTCGAACAGTGCAAAAAGATTTACTCGCTTATGGGTAAGGTTTTTGAACAGAAACACGGCTGGTCTTACGGAATAATCAGTCCCGATGAGGAGTTTGAAACCTCCTTCGGCCGCAAGGCGGACAAACGCCGCAAGCTTTATAACGGTATGATTAAATGCCAATTCTATATGTATTTTAAATAGGAGTGATACTCAAGTGAAACATATTTTTATCATCAACCCCAACGCGGGCAAAGGCAAGGCATACGAATTCATAAAACCTAAAATCGACGATTACTGCACAAAAAACAATGTCGATTATGAAGTAATCGAATGTTCTCATTTCAGAGAGGGCAAGGCTACCGTTGACAGAATCGCTTCATCGGGCGAGGAACTCCGTTTTTACGCCTGCGGAGGCGATGGCACGCTCTATGAAATCGTAAACGGCGCTTTCGGCCATGAGAACGCTCAGGTAACGGTTATCCCTCTCGGCTCGGGCAACGACTTCATCCGTCTTTTCGGCTCGAAAGAGGATTTTTATAATCTTGACAATCTTGTTAACGGCGTTCCCTGCAGCCTTGATGTTATTAAATGCGGCGACGAAATCGCCATTAACCAGTGCTCAATGGGCTTTGACGCCGAGGTCTGCGCAAGACAGGCGTCGTTCAAGAAGATTCCCGGCATAAACGGCGAACTCGCATACGCGGCATCGGCTGTTTATTCCATTACCCGCAAGGTCAAGAACACATTCACCATTTCCATAGATGACGGCGAGCCTTTCACACAGGATTGCATCTTCTGTGTCGGCGCAAACTCAAGGTGGTATGGCGGCGGCTTTATGGCTGCTCCCAAGGCTCTGCCCGACGACGGTCTTATGGATATGATAATTGTTAAGAAATCAATCAGCAGAATAAAACTTCTTTCTCTGCTCAATGAATATAAAGCGGGTCAGCATCTCGACTGGCCGATGTGCAATTTCGTCCGCGGCAAAAAACTGACCATTCACTCGGAAAAACCCGCCGCGGTAAATGTTGACGGCGAGTGCAGTTTCGTAAATGACGCCACATTTGAACTCATTGAAAAAGGAATCACATTTGTTGTTCCCAAGGGCTCTCCGTTCTTTGATATTCAGACTCGCAAGGAATAAAAAAGCTTTAAGAAAAACGAAAGGGGAAAACGGCAATGAATAAAACGATAAAAAGACTTGTCGCGGTGCTTATGGTGCTGTTGCTCTGCTGCGCCGTTTTGCCTGTTTATTCCTTTGCGATTACCGACACAAGCATTATAACGAAGGTTGTGGACGGTGTAAGCGAATACGGGTATATCCAATATCACTATGAAGATATAAACGGCAACACCGTTGAGGTCGCTGACGGCGATCTTTATTCACCCGGCGTTTCCTCTCACGGCAGAAAAGCAGGCAGGTCAACGCTTCCCGCTTCATATAATTCCTTCAATCTCGGATATATCACCCCCGCGAAAGATCAGAATCCGTTCGGCTGCTGCTGGGCGTTCGCCGCGATAGGCGTTATGGAGGCATACGCCGTCAAAAATATGGGCTCCGATATTGATGAAACGGACTATTCCGAAGCGCATCTCGTCTGGTATGCGAACACCAAAAGCACGGACTCAAACGACCCGATGTTCGGCGACGGTCTGAATTACAGCGATCCATACAACTACGGCGGAAATCCCGGTATGGCGGCTCTCTGCTTCGCGAAAGGGTCGGGCGTCACGCTTGAATGCGACTATCCGTTTGACAACACCGATGTCTCAAATATGGGCAACTATAACGACGCCACCGCGAGATACGAGCATAATATCGGTCTGCTTGACAGCGCTGTTTCGCTTACGGATCCAAACGAAATCAAACAGGCTATAATTGACAACGGCGCTGTAACCGCCGCATATTATCACCACGACAGTTTTATGAACCACGACGGTTCAACTTATGTTTATTCGGACGGTTCTTACGCTCCGTATTGCTGCACCTTCGCTGCCTATTATTTAAACCAGGCTGTCGGCACAAACCACGGCGTTATGATAGTCGGCTGGGATGACAATTACAGCACAACGAATTTCAAGTCAGGCTGCCGTCCGACTTCAAACGGCGCGTGGATATGCAAAAACAGCTGGGGCGATGAATTCGGCGTAAACGGTCTGTTCTGGATTTCTTATGAAGACGCCAATATCTGCAATTTTTACACCTACACAATGACCGATGATTACGATTATGTAACATCTCATTCGGGAACCTGCTTCGCTTCAAAGCGTTCCATATCCAATTCATCGAATCCGTCCAAAACCGCAAGTATATTTGTTTCTGACGGTGAAAAAACGCTTGACGCCGCGGGATTCTGGATTCAGGATGACAATGTTCCCGCTACCGTAAAGGTTTACAAAAACATTCCCGCTTCGCCTTCGGGTCCCGAATACGGCTCTCCCGTCGCGACTGCCACCGCTACATTCAGGACGGGCTATAACACGGTAAAATTCTCTTCGCCCGTTACTCTTCACACCGGAGACAGATACAGCATTGTAGCGGAGCTTACTCCCGTAAACGGCGAAATTAGTATTCCGCTTGAAGGCAACAACAGCTCTTATCAGAGCAAAACAAGTTTTTATCAGAGAGGCGAATATCCCGATTACTGGTTCGAGTGTTCCTCTTCAGTCGGCAACACCTATGTTTACGCCTACACAAATGATCTTCCGCAGACTGTCAGCGCGCAGAGCATTTCGATTGATCAGAACTCACAGTCTCTTTACATAGGTCAGACGCTTCAGCTTTCCGCGACGGTTCTGCCCGTCAATACGGATAATCCCGCTGTCGCCTGGTCGTCTTCGGCTCCCGCTGTGGCGAGTGTTGATCAGTTCGGTCTTGTTTACGCCGACGGCGTAGGTTCGGCAGTAATAACCGCCTCCACAACAGACGGCACAAACCTATCGGACAGTATTATAATAACCGTTCTTGATAACCATTTCACCGTTACATACTATGTCGGCGCGTCGCAGTATGCGGCTCTGACATACATTATGGGGCAGCAGGCTCCGCCTCCCGCTTCGCCTTCAAAAACGGGCTATAACTTCTCAGGCTGGCTTGATTCATCGGGGAATCCCGTTTCATTCCCGCTGACTGTAAACAGCGATATGAGCCTTTACGCTTCATTTATACCCCGAACGGATATTCCATATACGCTCAATGTCTATACAATGGATACCCAGGGAAGTTACCCCGACACGCCCGACAGCGTTCAGACATATTACGGAATGACAGACTCAACCGTTACGGCGGATTATACAGTCCCCGAAGGCTTCTCGCTTGACTCTTCAAGCACTGTGACGGGAACGGTGCAGGGGGACGGTTCCCTTGTTCTGACCGCGTATCTGAGCAGAAACATCTATTCAATTACAGCCGTAACGGATGATACCGTTCAGGTTTACGCGTTTTATTACGGCGAGAGGGTTGAACCTTTTGCCGCCTTACCGCACGACGGTTACATCTTCGCGGGCTGGCAACCTTGTCTGCCGGGAACAATGCCTGCCGAAAATCTTACCGTAACTCCCGTTTTTGTCGTTCATTCAAGCAGACCTTCAATTAAAATAGTAACGACAAACGAGCTTAATCTTAACGCGGGCGAGAGCGTGACGGTTTACGCGGCTGTCTCAGGTGATAATTCGAGTGAAGTCGTGTGGAGCGTTTTCGGCAGCGCCTTTGAGATAACTCCTTCAGACGACGGAAAATCCTGCGTTGTTACGGCCTTGAGCGGCGGCAAGGCGGTTATCAGGGCTGAACTTGTTTCTTCCGCGGGAACTGTTCTTTGCTCCGACACCGTGACGGCAACGGGCAGAACGGGATTACGATATCTGCTGAGCCGGATTTTCGGCAACAGTCAGGGAAAATTCATTTCGTTTTTTGAACTTTTCAGGTTATTGTTCTTTAATCTTGTTTAATACATTTTCATTTATTCTCCCCTGTCTCTGAGGCAGGGGAGTTTTACTGTTTTCATCCTTTATTTTCACATTGACAATGTTAGTCAAAAAATACAGTTTTTTCTTTATTTTCAAGGCTTTATAATACAAATTGCGGTTATTGAAAAAGTGCCTGATAATCTCTTGAAAAATAAGGCTTCTTTTAGTAAAATACCGTGACGGAAGATATATTTTTTATGAAATCAGGTGAATGTAAATGAAGAATATTTTTGACGCGCATTTTCTCAAAGAGATGCAGAGCGCTACCGCGAATATGTATCGTCTAGGCTGGGATGAACGAAACGGCGGCAATATTTCATATCTTCTCAAAGAGGAAGAGGTTGCCGATTATCTTTACCTTGAACATGTTATCCGCACAATTCCGATAGGCTTTGAAGCGCCCGAGCTCGCCGGCAGAATCTTCATTGTTACGGGAACGGGCAAATATTTCAAGAACATTCAGACGGATCCCGAAACAAATCTCGGAATTATCCGTATAGGAAAAGACGGCTCAACGGCTGAACTGCTCTGGGGCTGGGAGGACGGCGGCAGATTCACAAGCGAACTTCCCG
>CADAER010000081.1 GCA_902787025.1 Oscillospiraceae bacterium
TGAGGGCGAAAGCGCCGGGGATGTGCTTGAAATGAATCGCTATCGAGATAAGCGCCATAACAATAAACATAAGCGACATAAAAGGAACGAGCATCGACGCCACTTTGCCTATGCGCCTGATTCCGCCGATTATCACGACCGCCGTCAGTGCCGCGACCGTTACGCCGATTATGAACTTTATCACACCCGTGTTCTGCGCCTGCGTCATACGGGAGGCGGCTTCCGCGAGAGTGCCTGAGATTTTGTTCGTCTGCACTCCGCTCATGCCGACAGCCGCGAACATGCAGAAAATCGCGGCAAGATATCCGAGCCACTTCCATTTAAGACCGTAGGCGATATAATAAAACGCACCGCCCGAAAGGTTTCCGTTTTTGTCCTTCTTCCTGAAATACAGACCGAGAACGTTTTCAGCGTAGTTTGTGACCATACCGAAAAACGCGGAAATCCACATCCAGAACACCGCGCCGGGTCCGCCCGTAAGAATGGCGGAGACAACGCCTACAATGTTTCCCGTACCCACAGTGCCCGAAATGGCTGTCGAAAACGCCTCAAACTGCGAGACGGAATTGACTCTGCTGTCTTTTTCCCTCTTCTTTCCGAGACTTTTCAGCGTGGGGATAATCGTCGTGTTGAGCGATTCCCTGAAATGTGTTACCTGCAAGAACCTTGTTCTGACAGTCAGTATGATGCCCGTGCCGAGAATCAGGATGATTACGGGCCAGCCCCAGACAATGCCGTTTACGACATTGTTGACATTTTCAATGCCGGAAATGATTTTTTCGAACATAAGCGCTCCTTATCCGTCCATATAAAAAAGTCAGCAGTTTCCCGCTGACTCAAAAAACGCAACAATGCCTTTCAATACCTCCGTCCTTTTGCCTGAGAGATTGGGGAGCGCGACGCTCCTTTGCACCTTCGGCATCCGTTTTCGGAATTCTCCGGAGATCGTCAGCGGGCAGTCAACGCATAGCCTTTTCTGCCGGCTTCATACGAACGATTTTTATTTTACCGGGAGATTATAACATAGCGCTTACGGATAATCAAGAAAAAGTTTTGCGCCCCCTTCCTCCCCGCCGAGCCCGTATTGACTCGCGCGGCTTTTGGGAATATAATTGTAATGTATTATATTATGATTTACGGGTGTCCACGCAACGCAGGTAGCCTTCCCCGCCAATGTATGCTATGCTTGCCTTGCAAGGAGGCGAAAGCTGTGAATAACTATGTAACCGGAGCGGTAATAAAAAGGCTCCGTGAAGAAAAAGGACTGACTCAGGCTCAGCTTGCGGAGAAAATATTTGTCAGCAGCAAGACCGTAAGCAAATGGGAAACCGGTCAGGGCTTCCCCGATATCAGCCTGCTCGAATCTCTCGCCAAGGCGATTGACATCTCCGTTATCGAACTTCTCAACGGTGAGGATATCCGCAACCGGAACAGGTCGTCGAACATCGTCAGGGGTAAATTCTATGTATGTCCCGTATGCGGCAATGTCGTTTTCGCGAACGGCGAGGCTGTGGTCAGCTGCTGCGGCATTACTCTTCCGCCCGCGGAACCCGAAACCGATGACGAAGACCATAAAATCGAATTTGAAACCGTCGAGGATGAATACTATGTTACGGTAAATCACCCTATGACAAAGGAGCATTTCATCTCGTTCATCGCCGCCGTTTCGGACTGCGGAATAAACATCGTCAAAATGTATCCCGAAGGCAGCGCAGAGGCGAGATTCAAAAAGAACCGCGTTAAATATTTTTACGCTTACTGCAACCGTCACGGATTGTTCCGTGTTAAAATCTGAATAAAAAACGGAGGTTTGCGCTATGAAGGAATTCACAATCACGGCAGGCGACGGTCTTGAACTGTCGGCGGCGCTTTTCGAAAAAGACGATCCGAAAGCCGTCGTCCAGGTCATTCACGGAGCCATGGAGCACAAGGAGAGATATTACCATTTCTGCTCTTTTTTGAACGAGCAGGGCTACGCCGTAATTGTTTCGGACAACCGCGGGCACGGCGCCTCCGTCAATGACAAATACTTTCTCGGCAATTTCGACGATCCGATGAAGATAGTCGAAGACCAGTTTGAAATCACGAAATATGTAAAGGGACTTTACCCCGGCAAAGATTTGTATATGTTCGGTCATTCCTTCGGCTCAATGCTCGCGAGAATCTATCTGCAGGAACACGACGACGAAATCAAAAAGCTCGTGCTGACCGGCACAATGTTCCCGATGCTCATCGCGGAGGCGGGCACGGCGCTCGCAAAATGGAACAGCAAAAAATTCGGCGGCAACACTTATAAAGGCCCCGTTCCCGCGATCGCGAATTCGGGCGTTGACATCTGGGTCTGCGCCGATCCCGACACAATGCAGGCTTACAGGAACGATCCTCTCGTGCAGAACTGCAAATACACGAACGATTCGGTTAAAGGTCTTATCGAGGCGGACTCCCTTCTCAAAAAGACCGGCGCTTACAAAGTGAAGAACCCATCCCTTCCGATTCTTACCGCGAACGGCAAAAACGATGTCTGCCGCGGCACATTTATCGGCCAGCAGAAAAGCGTCCGGCTTCTCAATAAAATCGGCTATAACCGGGTGTTTGCAATCACTTACCCGGGTATGCGCCACGAGGTCATAAACGAAACAGACAAAGCGTCCGTCTATGACGATATCCTCCGTTTCTACAACAGTTAAATATTAAAAACCATATAAAAAAACGAGCCTTTCAAGGCTCGTTTTTTGTTATCAGAGGATTGATTTCTCTTTTAAGTTGACATTGAAATAGTCAAGCAGCGAATCCGTCGCTTTTGTGATGTTTGTGTATCCCGAAGGAACAGTGAACGCGTCTGACGGAACGCTTCCCGAAAGGCTCGAAATCTCGATAATGAAATATCCGCCGTCTTCGTTTATGATTTCAATTCTCTCTATTTTATCGCCGAGAATATAATATTTCACGGTCTGACCGCTATCGGCCTTATACTCCTCAACGACGTATTCGGTGCCGCCGATTTCCACGAATCCTATGTTGACAAGCGTCGCTTTTTCGGCGGTTGAGGTAACGGGTATGATTATGTCGTCAAATACCTCTTTCTTGAATTTGTATTCGTCCGCGTTTCCGCCGTCCGCATAGTATTTGTCTTCGGGAAGAACAAACTGAATATTGTTGCCCGAAAGAATTATTTTGACATCCTTCGAATATTTGTCTGAAACGTTTATTCTGGTTGATAAGGCGTATTTGCCGCCGTTCGCGTATAATGTAAAGGAGATGGGAGTTCCGTTGTTTCTCTTCGCTACCGCTTTCAGAGTGTATTTGCCCGAATTAAGTATTTCCTTGTCGGGCGTTGAGACTTCCGTTACGGTGCCCGTTTCCGAACCTCCGCCGCTTCCGCCGCTGCTTCCGCTTCCTCCGCCGCTGCCCGATGGCGGTGACGAATTGCGGCCCGAACCCGAAGGCTTCTTGCCGTCTTCGCCCGAAGCGTCCGTAATTATTTCATCCGACATCTTCATCGTGACTTCGGGAGTTCTTCCGTCCGCTTTTCCGTCGAAGGTTACGCCCAGCTCTTCAATAAGCTTTAATTCTTCATCCGACAGCATACCGCCCTTACCCTTCGCCGTGGTTTTTTCGGCGGAGCGGACAGTCTTTTTCTCGGATGCGGCAGTAGTCTGAGCCTTGGTTTTTCCGGCCTTTTTCGTTGCCTTTTCCGTTTTCTGGTCTTTTCCGAGAAGCCTGTCCAGCACCCCCGCCGTTGTGGTTTCGGGAACGCCGGAGGTTTCTTCGGTTGTGACCGTTATTTTTTCGGTGTCTTTTTCCGCGGGTACGTTTTTCTTGACGCGGTACACCGCGCAGAAAAGGACAAGGACCGCAACAAGCGGAATCAGGAGCAGTAGTCTTTTCATTTATTCATTCCTTAAAAATTATTTCTTTTCAAGTGCCGTCGATAAAACAAATTTTGCGTTTCTGCGGATTTCCGCAAGGGTTATCCCGTCTTTTTTGCCTGCGTTTTCAAACAGGGTTCCGTCGGGATGCTTTCTGTAATAACCTGCGCGTCTGCCGCCCGGCATAAGCACATTTACGCCCGCGCGCACGCGGTATGCCTGGTCTCTGACCCCGGGAAATTCGGGCGAGACGGCTCTGCGCATCCACCAGTCCGTCATAACGCTGCCGTCATAGCCCCATTCGTTGCGGAGTATCGCTGTTACAAGCTCGTAATTGTAGTGTCCCCACACTCCGTTTATGCGGTTGTATGAGGTCATAAGATTTCTCGGTTTCGCGGATTTCACGCAGATTTCAAAGCCGAGAAGATATATCTCGCGAAGCGCTCTCTCCGACAAAACGGAGTCGGCGTAGGTGCGGTTCGTTTCCTGACTGTTGCAGGCGAAATGCTTCGGGCAGGCGGAAAAGCCGTATTTCTGCACGCCTTTTACAACCGCCGCTCCGCAAAGACCCGTTACTACGGGATCCTCGGAGAAGTATTCGAAATTCCTGCCGCAAAGAGGATTGCGGTGAATATTCATACCGGGCGCGAGAAGAACATCGGAGCCTCTTTCCTTCATCTCTTTTCCGACTTCCTCATAAAGCGCCTCAATCAGGTCGGGGTTCCAGGTGCAGGCGAGGCTTACGCCTATCGGCAGAAGCGATGATGTGGCGTGAAGCCTTATTCCGCTGGGACCGTCCGTGCATATAACCGCGGGAACTCCCTTTTTTCGCAGGGATTCGGTAATGCCGCCGAAAGCGCCCGCGTTGCCCGGCGCTCCGAGAGGACTGTTCATTACGAAATCTCCTCTTGAAAGCGCTTCGAGGTCGGAATCGGAAAGAGTGCCTACAAATTCGTCGAGCGTCGCTTTCCCGTTCTTCACATCGTCAAAACTTATGTCTTTACCGCATGGTTTTATATCTTCGGGAACGGTTGAGAGAATATCCCGTTTCAGATCGCGCTTTGAAAGAGGAACGGGTCTGTAAACGGGAGCGCCGTTCTCATTCACGAGACGCTCAAAGCTCTTTACGGGCGCGCCTCTCTGCGATAACCGCTGAACAACCGTGTCTTCTGCAGCCTCATATTCGCCGCACTTTTCCGCGCTGCGGACATCGGTGCCGATATATATTGAGTAAACGCCTTTTTCGAGGATATAGGCGCTGTTTTCTTCGTCATAGGATGACATTTCGCTCACGGGAAACGAGAGATTCAGTCTTTCGCTTTCGCCCGGCGCGAGTTCCTTTGTCTTTCTGTAAGTGTCAAGCACTCTCGCGGGTTTTCCGAGCCTGCCCTGCGGCGCTTCGAAATAGACCTGCACGGTCTCTTTGCCGCTGAATTCCCCCGTGTTTTTCACATCGAGCGAGATTTTTATTTCATCCCCCGCGGTAAAGCTGATATTCTCAAGCGAAAACGCCGTGTAACTCAGACCGAAGCCGAAGGGGTAGAGGACTTTGTCTTTCGCGAAGGTTTCGAAATAGCGGTAGCCGACATAAATATCCTCAACATAGAAATTCTCTTCTTTGTTTGTGTCGGCAAGCTTGCCGCTCGGCGACACTTTTCCGCAGAGAACATCCGCCGCGCAGTGACCGCTTTCCATACCGTTCTGCCAGATATACATAACGGCGGAGATTCTGTCGCCGTAAGCCGCGATTTCACCCATATCCATAATACTGCCGCAGTTGAGAAGCAGTATGACGGCGCCGAACGCGGAGGTCACGCGGTCAAGAAGAGTTTTTTCTTCATCGCTTAAAAGGTAGCTGCCTTTTTCAAGCTTCAGCTCCCTGTCCTCGCCCGATGATCTGCCGAGAATAACAACCGCCTTGTCGCTTTTTTCAGCCGCCTGCCTGCAAACGGATTCGGGAATGTCAAGCTCGTCGTAGCTCATGGGCCAGTGACCCCAGTAGCCGTTGTCAACGGGATTCTTTTCGCAGAGATTTTTATAATAAGAAGCGAGTTCTTCGTTGATTTTTATGCCGTCATCACGCAGACCCTGCATAAAGCCGGTTTTATAAGGCGCGTTTACATCGCCGCCCGAGCCGTAGCCGACAAAAAAGAAATCGTTCTGGACTCTGCCGAAAACGGAGATTGTTTCATCCGCTCCGACGGGAAGCGCGTTTTTCTCGTTCTTCAGAAGAACAATTCCTTCGGCGCCCGCCTTTCTGCAGAGAGCGGAAATTTCGGGGCTTGTTTCATACACTTCGCCCTTTTCGCCCGTTGACTGAGCCGTAACGGATGTGAATCTGTTGACCGCTTTGCCGATTATTCTGTTTACGGTTTTCGCGAGTCCGTTCATATCCGTCTCTCCTTTTCCACTAAATAGTTATTATTACATATAATAAAAATTTTTTCAAGTGAAAAAGGTTATTTAATATCAAATCTTTTTTCTGAAAAGGATTATTCGTCAAAAAGAGGAGTGGAAAAATATCTTTCCGCGGTGTCGGGAAGAACGGTTACAACAGTTTTGCCTTTGCCGAGTTTTTTCGCGAGTTTTATCGCCGCCGCGACGTTTGTGCCGCTGCTTATTCCGCACATAATGCCCTCCCGCGACGCGAGCTCCTTCGAGGTGTTTATCGCTTCGTCGTCGGTGATTATGCAGATATCGTCATAAATTTCCGTGTTGAGAATTGCGGGTATGACGCCGTCGCCTATGCCCATCTGGTTGTGAGTGCCTATGGAGCCGCCCGAAAGCATTGCCGCGTGTTCGGGCTCGACCGCCCAGATTTCGATATCGGGGTTTGCCTCTTTGAGCACCTCGCCGATACCCGTGATTGTGCCGCCCGTGCCTATGCCCGAGCAGAAGCCGTGAATCGGGCCGTCAACCTGTTCAAGTATTTCTCTTGCGGTCTGCTGTCTCTGCACTTCTGGGTTCGCGGGATTCTCAAACTGCTG
>CADAER010000082.1:0-5671 GCA_902787025.1 Oscillospiraceae bacterium
AACAGGTTTCTCAGCGGCTCGACAATGCTTTCGAACTCTATTACATCGGGCAGACCGCCCACATTGTGGTGGCTCTTTATCACGGCGGCGTCACCCTTGCCGCTCTCGATAACGTCGGGGTAAATCGTGCCCTGAACAAGCACATCGACCTTGCCGATTTCCTTCGCGACATCCTCGAAAACGCGGATGAACTCCTCGCCGATTATCTTCCTCTTCTTTTCGGGCTCGGTCACGCCCGCGAGCTTGTCTAAAAATCTCTGCTGCGCGTTTACTCTTATGAGGTTGAGCCCCATTTCGTTTTTCATAACGCGCTCGACGGTATCGCCCTCATCCTTGCGCAGAAGACCGTGGTCAACGAAAACGCAGATAAGATTTCCGCCTATCGCTTTATGAAGCAGCACGGCGGCGACGGAGGAATCGACTCGCAGATATTCTTCACGAAGTTTTCAAGAATACGGCTGCCGTATTCGGTATGCGTTACCTCGGGATGAAACTGCACGCCGTAGATTTTTCTGCCCTCGTCCGCGAGGGCGGCGCAGGGGCAGCTGGCTGTTACGGCGGTGATTTCAAAGCCCGCGGGAGCCGTTTTCACATAGTCGGTATGGCTCATCCAGCACACGCTGTTTTCCGGCACGCCTTCAAAAAGAGGGCTTTTTCTGACGGTCAGATCCGTTTTGCCGTATTCGCTTATGCTCTGCGCCTGACAGATTTCGCCGCCGCCCATATATGCTATGAGCTGACAGCCGTAGCAGATTCCGAGAACTGGTATTCCCGCGGACAGAATCCCTTTGTCGAAATGCGGAGATTTTTCGTCATAAACGCTGTTCGGTCCGCCCGTGAAGATGATTCCTTTATAATCAGCGCGGGAAATTTCATCAACCGTGATTTTGTTGAACGGAACTATTTCGGCGTAAACGCTCATTTCACGCACTCTTCGCGCGATGAGCTGATTATACTGACCGCCGAAATCAAGAACAAGTATTTTCTCCATAATCAATGCCTTTCACAGGATTGGATTTTTCGGAAAACCCGCAGAAACGAATTTCTGCGGGTTTCCGAGTGTGTGTATAAGAAAGAGGGGTTATCGTAATCAGCAGATGCCCTGTTCCATCATAGCGGCAAGGACTTTTTCGAAGCCGGCAATGTTCGCGCCCGCGACATAGTTTTTCTCCATACCGTATTTCTTGGCGGCATCGTCCATATTGTGGAAAATGTTAATCATAATGTCTTTGAGTTTCGCGTCAACCTCTTCGAATGTCCAGTTGAGGCGTTCGCTGTTCTGAGACATTTCAAGAGCGGAGGTCGCAACACCGCCCGCGTTCGCCGCTTTCGCGGGAGCGAGGAGGATGCCGTTATCCTGAAGATATCTGACAGCGTCCGCCGTTGTGGGCATGTTCGCGCCCTCGGCTACGGCTATGCAGCCGTTGGCGACAAGCTGTTTCGCGTCGTCAATGCGAAGCTCGTTCTGTGTCGCGCAGGGAAGAGCGATGTCGGCTTTGATCTGCCATACGCCTCTGCCCTCGTGATATTCCGAATCGGGACGGTATTTCTTGTATTCGGTAAGACGGGCTCTGTTCTTTTCCTTGATTTCCTTTACGGCGGCAACATCAATGCCTTCGGGGTCGTAAACCCAGCCGTTTGAGTCGGAGCAGGTGAGAACCTTGATTCCGAGCTGTGTGGCTTTCTCCATAGCGTAGATTGCAACGTTGCCCGAACCCGAAACAACAGCGGTCTTGCCCGCTACTTCATAGCCGTTGCATTTGAGCATCTCTTCGGTGAGGTAAAGAAGACCGTAGCCTGTGGCCTCCGTTCTCGCAAGCGAGCCGCCGTATGCGAGGCCCTTGCCGGTGAGAACACCCTCGTGAGTGCGTCTGATTCTCTTGTATGCGCCGAACATATAACCGATTTCTCTCGCGCCCGTGCCGATGTCGCCCGCGGGAACGTCGGTGTCAGCGCCGATGTATTTGTAAAGCTCAAGCATAAAGTTCTTGCAGAAGGACATAATCTCTCTGTCCGTCTTGCCCTTGGGGTCGAAATCGGAGCCGCCTTTCGCGCCGCCGATGGGAAGTCCCGTAAGGGAGTTCTTGAAAATCTGCTCGAAGCCTAAGAATTTGATAATGCTGATGTTAACGGAGGGATGAAGTCTCAGACCGCCCTTGTAGGGACCTATCGAGTTGTTGAACTGAACGCGGTAACCCGTGTTAACATGGGCGTTGCCGTTTCTGTCAATCCAGGGAACGCGGAAGGTAATCTGTCTGTCGGGCTCAACAAGGCGCTCAAGAAGGGCGTCGCGTCTGTAAGCTTCCTCGTTTTCCTCAATAACGGGTCGGATTGACGCGAGAACTTCGGTAGCCGCCTGGATGAATTCGGGCTGAGCTGCATACTTTTCGTTAAGCATCTCAATAATTTCGTCAACATAGTTTTTGCTCATTTTGTTTTTCTCCTTTTCAATAAACCGGTTTTTTCCGGAATTATAAACTTAAAATATAAAAAAGGCGCACTCTCCCAGACGGGAAATGCGCCTTTGCATCCTGTTTAAAGTTTTTTTATTCTGTTGTTACGGGTTAACCGTTTATTATCTGCTCCGCGACTTCTTTTCTCGTGCGGCGGGAGTCCATCGCTTCTTTTTCAATGTAGCGGTGTGCCTCGGGCTCGCTGATTTTCATTTTTTCCATCAGGATGATTTTCGCTCTGCTGACGAGCTTTGTCTCTTCAAGCTTGTCCTGAAGTCTGCGCGTTTTCTTCTCCTCATTGAGAAGCCGCGCGTTCGTCGCGGTTATAAGCTTGAGCGCCGTGTAGAAATCGCTTTTGGAAACGGGCTTCGCGAGTGTAAGCACGCCCGCGTCCTCAACCTTCCGACAGGTTGTCTCAAACAGGTCGCTTCGCACCATCATCAGTATTCCCGCGCGGGTGTCAGCCGTCGCGTCAAGGGCGAAATCCGTCCCGAAGCCGTCGGGAAGCGGCGGATCTATGATTATTATATCAAAAGCGCTTCGCAGCAGTTTGCGTTTTGCCTCTCCAGCGCTCAGAGCGAAATCAACCGGTCTGTAAACGGAGGAGTCAAGCATAGCCGAAAGCAAAGCGGTGTTCTGCTTTTTGCCCGATACGACAAGCACGCTGCAACATCTTTTTTCAGACGGCATACCTTGCTCTCCTTTTCCGGATTTTGACTTTCGCTTTTATAAAGTGTAGGTGTCAATAACCCTCTGAGGTAAAATCCTCGAAACAAACTCACTGTCTCTCGCCGCCGCGTTCGCTTCGGTAAGGCTCTGCGGGAGCGTGGGTGTGTCTGCGAGCTGTTCGGTATCCGTGCTGTAAAGGTTCAGATCTGTGGGCGCGGGAGCCTTCATATTGTTTTCGATGCCTTCGATTCCCGCGTAAATGAGAAGCGCGTATGCGATATAGGGATTCGCGAGCGGGTCGGGAGACCTCAGTTCCATTCTGCGGTATTCTCCGCTGCCCGCGGGGATTCTTATAAGCTGCGAGCGGTTTTCCTTCGACCAGGTAATATATTTCGGGGCTTTCTTTACGCCGAGTCGTTTGTATGATTCTTCGGAGGGGTTGAGAAACGCCGTTATTTCCCTCACCCTGTTCATAACGCCCGCCATAAAGGAGTCGAGATAGTCTTTGCCGTCCGCCGATTTTACCGAAATGTTTATGTGCAGGCCGTTTCCGCTTTCATAAGGAAGAGGTTTCGGGGAGAAATCAGCCCATAAGCCGTATTGCTCCGCTATTGTGGAAACGACGGATTTGAATGTCACGGAATTGTCCGCGGCGGAAAGAGCGTCGCTGTATTTGAAATCTATCTCGTGCTGACCGGGACCTTCCTCGTGATGCGAGCTTTCGGGGAAAATTCCCATTTCGCTGAGCGTCAGGCAGATTTCGCGCCTGACATTTACTCCTCTGTCTTCGGGGGCTATATCCATATATCCCGCCTTGTCGTGCGGCTTCTTTGTGGGATAGCCCTCATCGTCGGTGTTGAAAAGATAGAACTCATGCTCCGCGCCGAAAGCGATTTCGAGGTTTTTCGATTTCGCGTATTCAACTGCGTTTTTAAGTATGTTTCTGCCGTCAAGTTCAAACGGTGTGCCGTCGGGATAACGGATGTCGCAATACATTCTCACAACGCTGCCCTGCGAAGGCCTCCACGGAAGAACCGCGAGAGTCGATGCGTCGGGGAAAAGGAACAGATCGCTTTTCTCTTCGCTTCCGAAGCCCTTGACAGCCGAAGCGTCAATGGCTATTCCCGTCTCAAACGCGCGGTCAAGCTCCGTATTCATTATAGAAACATTTTTCTGTTTGCCGAAAACATCGCAAAACGCAAGGCGGATAAATGTTACGTCTTCCTGCTCGATGAATTCCTTGACATCACGGACTGTTAAATTCATATCAAACGGCTCCTTAAAAAATCAGAAAGCGCCCATTGATCGCACATGTCCCGTAATCAATGAACGCCTTTGTTCGTGTAAAAGTATAATACCGTATATTTATTAAGTCAACTTTTTTTCGTTGAAAAATGCAGTTTCTTTGTTTTGCACAAAAGCGATTTGTTTTCAAAACCTCTGTTTTGTAGAAATTGCGAAAACCGAAAAATCCCGCTTGACATTGTTTTTTTACGGTGTTAAAATGCATACATACAAGGCAAAGACGCCCGTATCGGGCGGCTTTGCCTCTTTTTTTATTTTTACGGCAAGCGAAGGAGGCGGTAATATGTGCAGCGTAATCGGAACACTTATATACCCCGACGACTATGAAAAATTCATAAAAGCGTTTGAAAAAACAAAATCCAGAGGTCCCGACGCCACAGAAACAAGGAAGGCGGGCAGAGGTGTTTTAGGCTTTCACCGCCTCGCGATAATGGATCTTGAACATACGGGAATGCAGCCGTTCGAACTCGACGGCAACCTGCTTGTGTGCAACGGCGAGATTTACGGCTTCCGCAAAATCAAGAAGGAACTCGAAAAGGAATACACGTTCAGAAGCGATTCGGACTGTGAGATTCTTCTGCCGATGTATGAAAAATACGGCTTTGATATGTTCGCAATGCTCGACGCGGAATACGCACTCATCATCTACGACCGCGAAAAGGACTGCCTGATTGCCGCAAGAGACCCCATCGGCATAAGACCGCTCTTTTACGCTTACGACAAAAACGGCGACATTATGTTCGCGAGCGAAGCGAAAAACCTCGTTGACCTAAGCGACAGGGTTATGCCCTTCCCGCCCGGACACTACTACGACGGCGAAAAATTCGTCTGCTACAACGACATAGCGGCTGTTGACGAATATGTTGACGGCGACCTTGAGGAAATCTGCAAAAACATTCACGACAAGCTTGTTTCGGGCATTGAAAAGCGTCTCGATGCGGACGCTCCCGTGGGTTTCCTTCTCAGCGGCGGCCTTGACTCCTCTCTTGTATGCGCCGTTTCCGCGAAGATTCTCGGCAAACCCATAAGAACATTCGCGATCGGTATGAGCGAAGACGCGATTGACCTCAAATACGCGAAAGAGGTCGCGGACTACATCGGCAGCGAGCATAAAGAAATAATCATCACCGCCGAGGATGTCATAAGCTCTCTCGAGGATGTCATAGCGGCTCTCGGCACGTTCGACATCACCACCGTGCGCGCGAGTATGGGTATGTATCTCATCTGCAAGGCTATACACGAAA
>CADAER010000082.1:5680-6478 GCA_902787025.1 Oscillospiraceae bacterium
TTCCAGAAAGAGGCGCAGAAAAGAATCCGCGAATTATATATGTATGACGTTCTGCGCGCGGACAGATGCATCTCCGTTCACTCGATGGAAGCGAGAGTTCCGTTCGGCGACCTCGATTTTGTCAAATATGTAATGTCAATAAATCCCGAAAGAAAACTGAACACCTATAACAAGGGCAAATATCTTCTCCGCCACGCCTTCGAGGGCGACTATCTCCCGCGTGATATTCTCATGCGCGAGAAGGCGGCGTTCTCCGACGCCGTCGGTCACTCAATGGTTGATTACTTAAAAGAATACGCCGAAGAAAAATACACCGATGAGGAATTTGAAGCGAAATGCGCGCAATACGACCACGCGAGACCGTTCACAAAGGAATCCCTTCTATACAGGGAGATTTTCGAAAAATACTACCCCGGTCAGGCTGATATGATTGTCGATTTCTGGATGCCGAACAAGGAGTGGGAAGGCTGCAATGTCAACGACCCGTCCGCGAGAGTGCTTTCCAACTACGGCGCCAGCGGAGTATAAGCGTAATAATCAATTGATTTAAAAATAAACAGAAAAGGAGAAATCAAAATGGGAATCGCAAGCAAAACGGATCTGAATTATGTGACGACTTTCGGTATGAAAAAACCCGAGCAGGAAATCGGCGGATACAGAAAACGCGAAGCCGATGTATGTGAAAAAGACAACACGGAGGGCAACGAAGCCGCGGAATAAACGGCTGTCCGTGTCAGAGAAAGAGGAATTGCTATGACAAAATACATTTTTGTTACAGGAGGCGTTGTCTCAGGCTTA
>CADAER010000083.1 GCA_902787025.1 Oscillospiraceae bacterium
ACCACCCTGACCGAGGGCGACGAGCAGGAGTTCGACTCGGGCGTTTCAACCGAAAATGTCTCGCAGGTCAAGGAATTCCGCCTTTACAGACCGGGCGACCGTCCGCAGAGAATAAACTGGAAAATAAGCGCGAGACACGACGAAATCTATGTCAAGGAGTTCGAGCAGGAATACAACCGCAACCTGACACTTCTTGTCGAGCTTCGCAGGGATTCGGACGAAACGGGCTTTTTAAACGAACTCATAACCGCGTTTTACTCTGCGGCGGCACAGCTTATCGATATGGAAATAAGATTCACCGTGAGCTGGTATAATGTCGAACTCAACCGTTTTCAGAGCCAGAGCGTGGAGGAGCCCGACGGGCTCGTCGATGTTATGCAGCAGATGTATATGACCGACAGCTACGACGGTTACCGCGCATACGAACATTACAGGGAACTGCCGCGCGGCAGAAACGATATGGCGATTTATTTCACATCGCCCCAGTTCAAAGACTACAACCCCGAAAACAAACTCGGAACTTTCAGGGAGCGTGTTGACCTTATATGCCTTCTTTGAGTATTAAAAAGGCGATACGGAAAAGAAGAGAGCGCAGGCAGCAGGCCTACCGCGAGGAACTGACAAAAACAACGGGCATCTATTTCGCGCCCGTTCTGCAAGCCGGAAAAGACGGCTTTCCCTTCCTCAAATACCTCATAAACGCTCTCATACTTTTCACCGCGGTCTTCGGTTCACTCGGCTGTTTTATTACGGCGTTTGAGCTGGAGCTTAACATTATGCCCCTTTTCGTGACCTGTTCGGTCACGGCTCTCGCCCTTTCGTTTATGTATTTCAGCAACAAGGCGAAAATTGCGACCTATCTCGCGATACTCGCGTTCAGCATATTCGTTTCGGGTTCATATTTCAGGGAGGTAAACTCCGGTATGAACTCGATTGTCAACAAGTGCCTGACATATATCGACTCAAATGTCAGCCTGCCGTATCTGCGCGAATACAATGTTTATTACGAGGACGAATACTTCGCCATGTCGCTGACCTTCTGCGTTATAGCGATGGTGCTGATGATAGTCCTGAACATCTTCATTTCCGAGAGAATGGATCTTATGGCGATGTTCTTCCTCACAATTCCCGCGACTCAGGCGGGTATGTTCTTTGATTTTCACCCCTCGAAAATCTATATGCTCTTCATTGTCGTCAGCTGGGTGCTTGTCGCGGGCGTGCGTTTCACGAACTCATACAACGGCCTTACAAGGCAGATGATATCGCAGTCCTCGGTCAAAAAACACAAGCACAGCTACGGCTTCGTCACCGACTCGCACAATGTTGCCGCCATCGCCTGCGTATGGCTCGCGTTCATCCTTATTGTCACGGGCTTCGCCTTCGCGGTTGTGCCCGCCGACGATTTCAATGTAAACCTCCCGACAAATGTCATAAAAGAAAGCACGGAGCGTCCCGTCAAGAACTTCCTTTCATACGGCTTTGCCTCCCTGTTTTCATCCGATAAAGTCTCCGCCTCGCCCGGTCAGCTGTCAAATCTTTCTCAGATTTCGTTCGACGGCAACGAGGATTTAAAGGTAACGCTCGTAAACTACCGGGTAAGCAGAGTTTATCTGCGTAATTTCATCGGCTATGACTATAACGGCAACAACTTAACCTGGCAGAATCACGCGGAAACGGAAAACACACAGGAGCTTTACAACTACACGGCGAAACTGCTCGAAAAGGATTTTGAGAACGGTAAAACCGCGGCTCAGAGCAAACATAAGATAACCGTGCAGATTACGGATTCGGCTCTTATAAACGACCCGCTGAGCGTGCCGTATTACTCGGTCGTGCAGGGCGACGATTATTCGTTCAAAACCTCGGGAGAGGTCAGGGACGGCAATCTGTCCGACGCGAAAGAGGCCCGCGAATATACCGCCTATACACTTGACAGGGAGCAGGAGGATTACTCCGCTCTTATGGATGAGGAAGCGGGAAGAATCGAAGCGCTCGCGCGTAAAGAGGCATATGACAACGCCCTTACCGTGCCGGAGGAAAATATAAGGGCCATAGAAAAGTTCTGCTCGGTTTATGACATAAAGCCCGGCGATGAGGACGCTGTCGAAAAGGTGACGGCAGCGCTCGAAAGCGATTACGAATATACCCTGCGCCCCGGCAAGATTCCATACGGCGAGGATTATGTCAACTACTTCCTGCTCGCAAATCAGAAGGGCTACTGCCAGCATTTCGCCACAGCCGCCACGCTGATTTTCCGCTACCTCGGCATCCCCGCGAGATACGCGGAGGGCTACGCGGTCAACAGGGAGGATTTCTACACCGCGGGCACACTGTTCGACGAGGATTACAGCGAATGGATTGAAACGCCGTTTGTTTCCGACACCGTTGTTTCGGAGGTCTCCGTCAAGGACTCTTCGGGACACGCCTGGGTTGAAATATATAAGGACGGCATAGGCTGGGTCGTTGTCGAGGCTACGACGGCTCCGTCTGCGGACGATGAACCCACGCTTCTGCAATCGCTTTTCAGGGCGACAAACCCGCTTTCATCCGCCACGAGAAATATCTCCGAGACCATACAGAAGCTCGACGCGGCGAAGACCAAAAGAAGGCTGATAATTATGTTTGCCGCCGCCGCTCTGACCGCTCTCGCGATTTATGTCATCCGCTCTGCGATAAAGGTTACGAAACGGCATAAGGGCTTTTCAATGAAAACTCCGAGAAAGGCTCTCGGAAACAGATGCGAACATCTCTTTGAAATAAGACGGTTCGCGAACGACGGCAAAGGCGCGAATATCTCTTACAGCGAACTGTTCGCTTCGCTTGAGGAAAAAGGCGTTCTCGATGACGGCGAAGCCTTCTGCGGCGAGTTCGAAAGACTGCTCTTCTCAGGCTCGGCGGAAGAGAGCGAAGCCTTCGCGCCGGTAATAGAAAAACTCATCTCCGCGCGGAAAGCGATGTTCGCGGAAATGAGCCTTACCAAGAAACTGAAATACTGCTTTGTCAATGTAATGTGGTAACATCTCAATAGAATAATAAAAAGACGGCGGGATTCCGGTCCCGCCGTCTTCTGATGTTCTGCCTTTATCCGATTTTATCGGCGATAAGGTCGCCGAGCGCCTTGAAGAAATCGACGATTACATTTTTATTTATCGTGAACGACGGAATTCCGTCGAGCCCCGTTGCCTTCGCGACATATTTCGCTACCTCAACATTTTTGATTGTCTCGCCGTCCTTGAGCATTCCTTCATCGCCGTAAACGCGCAGGGGAACATTGGTCCTCGTGTGGTCGCCCACGGTGAATTTCCACTCTTTCGCGCTCCCGTCGTAAACAATTCCGCCCGTTTCGTGGTCGGCTGTCACAATAACCATTGTGTTTCCGTCCTCTTCGGCGAATTTAACCGCCTCGTCAACCGCTTTGTCAAATTCAATAAGGCTCTTTATCATTCCGTCTTTTTCATTTGAGTGGCTGTATTTGTCAATGTGAGCGCCCTCAATCATAATGAAGAAACCGTTCTCGCTCCCGTCAAGCAGGTCAAGCGCCGAAGCCGTGAGAGCGCTTAAAGGAGCGCAGTTCCCGCTGCCGTCGTCATATTCAATCCTGCCCGAAAACTGCGCGAGAGATTTCGAGCTTCTGTCAAGAGAGTCGATTTCGTCTATGCTGTCAATATAGGTCCAGCCCGCTTTTGCGGCAGAGCTTTCGGTGATTATTCCGTCGGACGCGGTCCAGAGCAGATCCAGCCCGCATTCAAGCTGCTGAGCCGAGATTTTTTCGGCTTCGCCGCGCCTCGCCGCGTGAGCGCTGAATGTCGCGGGAGTAGCGCCCGTATTGGAGTCGGAGGTAACGATTCCAGTCTTTTTGCCCGCCTTCTGCGACGCTTCGCAGAGGTTAAGATATTCCGCCACAACAAAGGCGTGACCGTCGAGAGATACCGACATTGTGCCGACGTTGCTGTTAAACGCGAGCAGACCGCAGGCGAGAGCCGTGCCGCCCGCCGCCGAATCGGTAAGGCCCGAGAGCGAATCGGTGATACGGTAGCCCTTTACCGGCATATCATCCATCGCGAGCTTTTCGCCCGTTTCGGCTTTCGCCCATTCAAGATGATTCGGTCCCATACCGTCGCCTATCATAAAAATAACATTTTTAATTTCCGCTTTTTCCGCCGCCGCGCCGAAAGGCATAAGCGACACAACCATCAGAAGAACGAGTAAAACGGATGTAATCCTTTTCATTGAAAACTCTCCTTTACGGTATGATTTATACAATAATAATATATTCCCGCAAAAGGCAATTGTCAATTGAACAAGTTGCCGAAATTCTGTTGAATATATCTGTAAATATGCTATAATCGAAAGTGATGTATCCCGCGAAAATGTGATTAAAAAAGGAGTATGAATTATGTATTTCCCCGGGACTTTCTACCGCGCGCAGGATGAAATGTGCACCTATGAAAAACATGTCAACGCCCCGCTTATCCGCAGAACCTTCGACGCGGCGGATTTCAGAAAAGCCGAAATCACAATAAGCGGTCTCGGCTTTTACGAGCTTTATCTCAACGGCAGAAAAATCACTAAAGGACTTCTCGCGCCTTATATCTCGAACCCCGACGAGCTTGTTTATTTTGATAAATACGATGTTACCGGTATGCTTGAAAACGGTAAAAACACTGTGGGAATCATTCTCGGCAACGGTATGCAGAACTCCATGGGCGGCAGAGTCTGGGGCTTTGATTACGCCCGCTTCCGCAATGTTCCCTGCTTCGCCTTCGGTCTTGTTCTGACGGATGAAAACGGCGCCGAGACCGTAATCGAAGCGGATGAATCCTTTAAATGCAAGCCCTCCGCCATCATTTTCGACGATCTGCGCAGCGGCTGCTTCTATGACGCCAACCTCGAAAGCGAAGGCTGGCTTGACAATGATTTCGACGACAGCTCGTGGAGCGCGGTGAAACCCGCCGAAAAGCCGAGAGGGGAATACTGCCTGTGCGAGGCCGACCCGATAGTTGTCACGCAGGAAATAAAGGCCGTTGAAATAAGGGAAGCGCACCACAAACTCCACTCCCACAGGTTCCACATTCTTCGCCTCAATAGAACCATGATGAAGTTCCACCAAATTCTGCACCAGATTCAAGCCGATGCCAGAACCGTTGGCATCAACTCCTGCACTACCTTGATAGAAGCGTTCCCACAGATGTTTCAGATCTTCTTCTGAGAACTGAGGACCGCTGTTGTAGAAATGCAGCACGACTTTGTTGTCT
>CADAER010000084.1 GCA_902787025.1 Oscillospiraceae bacterium
ATTACAATCCCGAAGAAATACTTTTCCCGGATCAGATAATAACCGAATCCGATATTATCCCCGAAATGAAAACGGCGCTGCTTGACTACGCCATGTCCGTTATCATAGACCGCGCCCTTCCCGATGTGCGCGACGGTCTCAAACCCGTTCACAGAAGAATTCTCTATACTCTTCACGAAGATAAACTTTATTCCGACAGACCTTTCAAAAAATCGGCGACCTGCGTAGGCGACGTTCTCGGTAAATATCATCCCCACGGCGACGCTTCCGTTTACGACGCGATGGTTCGTCTTGCGCAGAATTTCTCAATGAGATATATGCTCGTTGAAGGTCACGGCAACTTCGGTTCCGTTGACGGCGATCCGCCTGCCGCTTACAGATACACTGAGGCGAGGCTGAGCAAAATCAGCAACGAGATGATAAGGGATATTGACAAGGACACTGTCAACTGGAATCCCAACTTTGACGAAACACGCAAAGAACCCCGCGTTCTTCCATCAAGATTCCCCAACCTGCTTGTAAACGGCTCGCAGGGCATTGCCGTCGGTATGACGACGAACATTCCCCCGCACAATCTTACCGAAGTCATCAACGCCTGCATCTGCGTGCTTGACAATCCCGACGCCGGGCTTGACGACCTTATGGAGCACATAACAGGCCCCGACTTCCCCACAAGAGGAATCATAATGGGCAGGGCGGGCATCCGCCAGGCATACGCTACCGGCAGAGGCAAGATTGTCATCCGCGCCAGAGCCGAATTTGAGGAATACGGCAGAGACAACAGAACGAGAATAATCGTTTCCGAACTGCCCTATATGGTTAAAAAGCGCGCGCTCATCAAAAAGATTGCCGACCAGGTGCGTGAAAAACGCCTTGACGGCATTTCCGACCTGCGTGATGAATCCGACAAAAACGGTATGAGAATTGTCATTGAGCTCAAGCGTGACGCGAACGCCCAGGTTGTGCTCAACAAGCTCTTTGCCCAGACCGATATGCAGTCATCCTTCGGCGTGATTATGCGCGCCCTTGTCGATGACCAGAGACAGCCGAAAATCCTGACTCTGCGCGAGGTTCTTGACGAATATCTCGCTTTCCAGGAAGAGGTTATCCGCCGCAGAACACAGTTCGACCTCAAAAAAGCGCAGGAGAGGGCTCACCTTCTTGACGGCCTTATCATAGCGCAGGACAATATCGATGAAGTAATCAAAATCATCCGCGAAAGCTACGATGACGCGAAAGAAAACCTGATGAACCGCTTCTCGCTTGACGATGTTCAGGCGCAGGCGATTCTCGATATGCGTCTCAAAGCCCTCCAGGGACTTGACCGCGAAAAACTCATTGAAGAGCGCAAGACGTTGCAGGAGAAAATCGAGTATTACAACAAGCTTCTCAGCGATGAAGAAATGCTTAAAGGCGTTCTCAAAGACGAACTCACCGAAATCAGGGACAAATTCGGCGACGAGCGCTACACCGAGATTCAGGATGTCAGCGGCGAGGTCGATATGGAAGACCTTATTCCCGTTGAGGACTGTGTCTATACTCTCACCGACTTAGGCTATATCAAGCGCCTGCCCGTGAGCGAATACAGCGTGCAGAACCGCGGCGGCAAGGGCATGAAGGGTATGACCTACCGTGATGAGGACGCGGTCAAGACGATGTTTACCTGCTCCACCCACGACTACCTTATGTTCTTCACCACAAGGGGCAGAACATACAGGGTAAAGGGCTATGAGATTCCCGAAGGCTCGAGAATAAGCAAGGGAACAAATATCGTCAACATTCTTCCCATCGAGCAGGGCGAAAGAGTTTCCGCCATGATTCAGGTTCCCGATGTTGAGGGCGAGGGCTATCTGTGTATGGTAACACGCAACGGCGTCATCAAGCGCACGCTCGCGTCTGTTTACAGAAATATCCGCAAGACAGGCGTTTTCGCAATCAACCTCGACGATGACGACGAGCTTATCTGCGTAAAATACACAACAGGCAACGAAGACCTTCTTATCGCCACGAGAAACGGCAAGAGCATCCGCTTCAACGAGAACGACGCGCGTCCCATAGGCAGAACCGCGAGAGGCGTCAAGGCAATCACTCTCAAGGGCGACGACACCGTTATAGGTATGGATGTTCTCAAAGAGGGCAAGACCGTGCTTACAATCAGCGAAATAGGCAACGGCAAGCGCTGCTCGGTTGACAAATACTCAATCCAGCACCGCGGCGGTCAGGGCCTCAAGAACTACGACATCAACAAATACGGCCACGTCTGCTCGATAGAGGTTGTAAACGAAGAGGACGACCTTATTGTTCTCTCCTCCGGCGGCAAGATTATCCGTCTCGCGATAGCCGACATCAAGGAAACAAGCGGCAGGGATTCAAAGGGCGTAAAGGCCATGAATCTCGGCGATGACGAAAAGGTTATGATGGCTGTATCCGTTCCTAAAATGGAGGACGAAGACATTTCGGATGAAGAGTCCGCCGAAGCTGAAGAAAACGCGGACGAAAATATTTCCGAAGAATAATTGCAAAAAACTCTTGTATAAAAACAAACAGTTTGATATGATATTATAAATATTGAAAAACGGAGGTCAGAAGCATGAACATTGCTCTCATAGCGCACGACGCCAAAAAAGAACTGATGACGGAGTTCTGCATCGCATACTGCGGAATCCTCAGCAGACACAATCTCTGCGCCACGGGAACCACCGGCAAGATAGTTTCCGAAATGACGGGACTTGAAATAAAATGCTATTTAAGCGGTTCACAGGGCGGCGATCAGCAGATAGGCGCCAGAATCGCCTGTAATGAAATTGACCTCCTTCTGTTCTTCCGCGATCCGCTCACGGCAAAGCCCGACGAGCCCAGCGAAGAGAATCTTCTGCGTCTCTGCGATGTTCACACAATTCCCGTCGCCACAAACATCGCGACGGCGGAAGCGCTGATTCACTCGCTTTCAAGGGGCGACCTCGACTGGCGCGACATTGTAAACCCGAAGAACTGACAGAAAGAACAGGAATAACCGTCAAGTGGGACACCTGCAAAACGGTGTCCCGCTTTTGAATAATTCACAAATCGGAATGGGATGAAAAATGGCACTTATAACAAACGCGATTAAAGGCACGCAGGATATTCTGCCCGCGACAAGCGGAAAACGCCGTTTTGTCGAAAACAGCATATTTGAAATAGCCGGAAATTTCGGCTTCAAAGAGATCCGCACGCCCGTGTTCGAACACACTGAACTGTTCGCGAGGGGCGTCGGCGACACGACCGATGTCGTTCAGAAGGAGATGTATACCTTTGACGACAAGGGCGGACGCTCGATAACCCTGCGCCCCGAAGGCACAGCCGGAGCGGTCAGAGCTTTTCTTGAACACGGACTTTTCAACGAGGCTCTGCCTCAGAAGCTCTTCTACCATGTCAACTGCTACCGCTATGAAAAACCGCAGGCGGGCAGATGGAGAGAGTTTGACCAGTTCGGTGTCGAGGTTCTCGGCACGGCTTCACCCGCCGCGGACGCGGAGGTAATCTCGCTCGCCAACGAGATTTTCGCGTTTTTCGGCGTCAGCGGGCTTAAATTGCAGTTAAACTCCATAGGCTGCCCCGAATGCCGCAAGAAGTATTCGGAGGCTTTAAAGGAGTATTTCACGGCAAAACAGGACGAACTGTGCGCCACCTGCCGCGACAGACTCGAAAGAAACCCGATGCGCATACTTGACTGCAAAAGTCCCGTGTGTTCGGGAATAGCGGCGGACGCTCCAGTTATGCTCGACTACCTGTGCGACGAGTGCAGAGAGCATTTTGAAGGCGTGAAGAAATATCTTGACGCGATGAATATCGAATACACAATCAATCCCAGAATCGTTCGCGGGCTTGACTATTATACAAAAACGGTCTTTGAATTTGTCTCCGATTCAATCGGAGCGCAGGGGACCGTCTGCGGCGGCGGAAGATATGACGGGCTTGTCGAGACACTGGGCGGTCCGCACACTCCGTCTCTCGGCTTCGGCCTCGGCCTCGGCAGAATGCTTCTTCTGCTTGAAGCGCAGGGCATAGAGATTCCCGAAGATTCCGGCTGTGATATCTACATCGCCCCGATGGGTGAAAGAGCGTCTCTCGCGGCTGCGAAGCTCGCCGCCGACCTCCGCTCTTCGGGAATAGGAGCGCAGACCGATATTTCGGGCCGTTCGCTCAAAGCGCAGATGAAATACGCCGACAAAATCGGCGCTCAATATACAGCCGTTCTCGGCGACAATGAACTTGACGCGGGCGAGGTTACGCTCAAGAATATGCGTGACGGCGCGACAGCGCAGGTTAAAATTGAAAATTTCGAGGATGAGTTCATGAGCGCTCTGATAAAACACGAGACCGACGCTCTCGGCGAGAAGCTAGGTATTGACGGCGATATGAGCCGGGTGGATTTATCCGGGCTTCTGAAAGGATGATTCGTTATGGATATGATGACAGGACTTAAAAGAACGGATTACTGCGGCGATTTAAGAGCCGCGGATGAAGGCAGACAGGTTACGGTTGCGGGCTGGGTTCAGCGCAGACGCGACTTAGGCTCCCTTATATTCATTGACCTTCGCGACAGAAGCGGCATTGTTCAGCTCGCTTTTGACGAGGACACCGAAAAGGAGATTTTCGACAAGGCAAATTCGGTCAGAAGCGAATATGTGCTTATGGCTCAGGGCCTTGTGCGTGAGAGAAGCGCGAAAAACGCGGAGCTTCCCACGGGCGATATTGAAATAACCG
>CADAER010000085.1 GCA_902787025.1 Oscillospiraceae bacterium
GCTCCTCAATCTTATTTTGACGGCGCCGAGGGTTGTTATTTCGTCAATTTTAATCTGTGTGTAAATTCTGTTCTTTCTTTCGAGAATGCCTCGCACCTCGTCTGTGGTGATGGCGTCCGTGCCGCAGCCGAATGAAACAAGCTGAACAAGGTTTATGCTGCTGTCTTCCGAGTCGGCAATATATTTCGCAGCCGCGTAAAGTCTTGACTGATAAGTCCACTGGTCAAGAACATTTGTGGCGAATTTCTGCATCTTATTGCTTATGGAGTCTTCCGTAACAAGCACCGCTCCGCACTCGCAGATGAGTTTGTCAATGCCGTGGTTTATCTCGCTGTCAAGGTGATAAGGTCTGCCGCAAAGCACAATTACGGGCTTGTTCTTCTGTTTCGCGAGAGCGAGGAATTCATCGCCTTTTTCACGGATGAGATTCATATATGAATCATATTCCTTATATGCCGCTTTGACAGCCGTTTCAATCTCTTTCGGAGTAACGAAGCCGAGCCTTTTGTTTATTATGGCGCGGATTCTCGGAGTGAAATCTTTTCTGCGGTGAATGCCGACATAATCCCAGATAAGGTTCAGGTCTTCGGCACGCACATTGGAACGGATGACTTCGGGGTAATAGGCGACGACAGGGCAGTTGTAGTTGTTGTCGCCAAGACCCTCGTCAATGTTGTATGTCATACAGGGGTAGAATATGTTTTTGATACCCTGATTGATAAGATACTCAATGTGGCCGTGCATAAGCTTCGCGGGGTAGCATACCGTATCCGAAGGAATTGTATGCTGACCGAGCAGGTATAGCGCCCTTGTTGATTCGGGTGTAGTTACAACCTCATAGCCCAGCGATGTAAAGAAGGTGTGCCAGAACGGGAGGAGTTCATACATATTGAGCCCCATCGGAATACCGATTTTGCCGCGTTTGCCCGGCACGGGCTGATACTTCGCGAGAAGTTCTTTTTTATAATCATAAAGGTTGTAAGTCTCTTTCGCGTTAGCGCCCGAAACGGGCTTGCTGCATCTGTTGCCGCCGATGTATTTTCTGCCGTTCGCGAAGGTGTTTACGGTCAGACGGCAGTGGTTCGGGCAGCCGTTGCAGGTGATTGCTTTGACCTCGTGAATAAAGGATGCGAGCTCGTCTTCTTTGATGCAGGCGCTTTCGCCTTTTGTGTGTTCCATAGCGTAGATTGCCGCGCCATATGCGCCCATAAGGCCGGAAATATCAGGGCGTATGACATCCCTGCCGATTTCTTTTTCGAAAGCTCTTAAAACGGCATCGTTTAAGAATGTTCCGCCCTGAACGACGATATTTTTGCCTAAATCGTCCGCGCCCGAAGCGCGGATAACTTTATAGAGAGCGTTCTTGACAACGCTTATTGAAAGACCCGCGGAAATGTTCTCAATGCTCGCGCCGTCCTTCTGCGCCTGCTTTACGGAGGAATTCATAAAAACAGTGCAGCGGGAGCCCAGATCGACGGGCTTGTCCGCGAACAGACCGAGACGGGCGAAATCGGCAATGCTGTAATCCCAGGCGGCGGCAAAGGTCTGAAGGAAGGATCCGCAGCCCGATGAACACGCTTCATTGAGGAATATGTTATCTATCGCTCCGTTTCTGATTTTAAAGCACTTGATATCCTGACCGCCTATGTCGATTATGAAATCAACATCGTTCTTAAAATGTTTCGCGGCTGTATAGTGCGCTATTGTTTCGACAATGCCCGTGTCTATACCGAATGCGTTTTTGATGATTTCCTCACCGTATCCCGTTACCGCGGAATAAGTAATCTTCACGCCCGGATGCAGTTCGTAAAACTCCGTCATAAACGCTCTGACGGCCGTTACGGGATTGCCGCTGTTCGACATATATTTCTGAAAAACTATTTCTCTGTTTTCATTGATTACCGCGCACTTGATTGTTGTCGAACCCGCGTCAATGCCGAGGAACAGTTTTTCGCCCTGGGTTATATTATCAACGGTTTTTACCGTATCTTTCGCGTGTCTTGCGGAAAACTCCCTGTATTCATCCTCGTTCTCAAAAAGAGGTTCGCAGCTGATATAGCCTGCTGATGACTCGTATGAGCCGATTTTATCAATGATTTCCTTTATATCTCTCTGCTGAGCGTCGGGTGAGTAAGCGGCGCCGAGGGCGACATAGTAAAGCGAATTTTCGGGGCATACTCCCGTCAGACCGAGCGTCTCGTCAAAGCTTTTACGCAGTTCGGGAAGAAACGAGAGAGGTCCGCCGAGATATACAACCTTCCCCTTTATCTCCCTGCCCTGCGAGAGGCCTGCGACGGTCTGGTTGACGACCGCCTTGAAAATGCTCGCCGCCACATCGCTTTTTCGCGCGCCCTGATTAAGCAGGGGCTGGATGTCGGATTTCGCGAAAACGCCGCAGCGCGACGCTATTGTGTAGGTCTTTTCACTCTGTTCGGCAAGGCCGTTCATATCCTCGACATCAACGCCGAGAAGTGATGCCATCTGGTCGATGAACGCGCCTGTTCCGCCTGCGCACGAGCCGTTCATTCGCACTTCGGTTCCGCCCGTGAAGAAAAGAATTTTAGCATCCTCGCCGCCTAATTCAATAACTGCGTCTGTGTCGGGAATAAGTCTTCTGACCGCTATTCTCGAAGCGTAAACCTCCTGCACGAAGGGCAGTTCAAGCTGCTGAGCGAAGCCCATACCCGCCGAGCCGGAAACGGCAATGCAGGCGCCGGCAAATTCGGGGCGCCTGCTGATAATATCGCTGAGCATCTCTGCTGATTTTGTAGCTATCTGCGAAAAATGCCGCAGATAGTTTTTATATACAATTTCGCCGCTGTCATCAACGGCAACGCATTTCAATGTGGTTGAGCCCACATCAAGTCCTATGTTCATTTTTTTGTTCTCCTCAAATCATCCTGTTTTTTTGCGGTTTTGCGCGTTGTTGAGATTCATATTCATAAGAGCCGCTATCTCATTGAAAAGTTTCTCATTCGCCTGCGTGACCGTGAGATTTTCAACATCGAAGGGTTTGCCGAAGCGGACGGTAAGATTTTTGCTGCGGAACTCGTAATCGCCCGTAACTGCTACGGGAAGCACTTTCGCGCCCGTCTTTTTCGCCATTGAAACCGCTCCGAATTTGAACGGAAGCAGGAAGGCGTCGGTTTTGTTGCGTGTGCCTTCGGGGAAGATTCCGACCGCTCCGTCTCTGCGCAGGACCGTTAGCGCGCTTGCAACGGCGTCTGTGTCTTTTCCGTTGCGGTTTACGGGAATACAACCGACGAATTTAAAGAAGCCTTTGAGTTTTCCTTCGAAATACTCTTTTTTCGCCATATAGTTTATCGGGCGTTTTGTTGAGATTATCGTAAGACACTGGTCAAGCACGTGAATGTGGTTGCAGGCTATTACCAGGGCTCCGTCTTCGGGGATGTTCTCTTTACCTATTACGGTGGGATTATACCAGAAGTGGAACGCGGGTTTAAGCGCAGGTGCCAGCATCCTGAACCCCAGTGTTCCCGGATCTCTCTTCTTCTTTCTGTTTGCCGATTTCTTTGATATTCTTTCCATTTGTTTTGTTCTCTCCGTTTGCAAGTTTTGCCATATGCTCCGCTTTAAGAGCGTTGAAGTCCGTTTTGCCGAGCAAGGTCTGAGGAATGGTTTTCCTGAATTCAAATTCTGCCGGCACACTGTATTTTGCAAGATTTCTTCTGCAATGTTCTCTTATTGAATAAGTTGTTTCCTCGCTGCCTTTGTAACCGTTTTTAAGGACGATATACGCCTTGGCTACTTCGACTTTATAAGGGTGAGGCACTCCGATTACCGTGCATTTCGCGACTGCCTTGTGCTGTTCGATTATTTTTTCAATGTGCTGGGGGTAAACATTATAGCCTGAGGAGATAATCAGTCTCTTTAAGCGCAGGCGGTAAAATATGCAGCCGTCTTCATCAATGGCGCCTATGTCGCCGGTATGAAGCCATACTCTGCCGTCGTCGTGTCTGATGAGTACCCCTTTTGTTTCTTCTTCGTTGTTTCTGTAGCCCGCCATAAGAGTAGGACCGTTTATGCAGATTTCGCCGTCGGTGTTCGCGGGCAGAACCTCGCAGGTTCCGGGATTGACAATGCAGAATCTGTTGCCGGGCAGAGGTTTGCCGATACTGCCGGGCTTGTAGCCGTCACCCGTTGCGAGACAGACCGCGCCGAGACTTTCGGTCAGGCCGTAGCCCTGTATGACTTTGATTCCCGCGCCCGTCTTCTGAAGATAATTGTTTAGTCTCTTCTCGAGCGTTTCACTCAGTGAATCGCCGCCGCTTACCATATATTTGAGATTCGAAAGGTCAAGCTTTTCGCTGTGAGGCGCGTTCATAAGCGCTTCATAGAGCGTAGGCACGCCGAACACCATTGAGGGCTTGTGCTTTTTCATCAGTTTCGTGAATTTCGCGGCCTCAAATCTGGGAATGAGTACCGAGCAGGCTCCAAGACAGAAGGTTACGTGAACGCATACTCCGAGCCCGAAAGCGTGAAATACGGGAAGAATCGCGAGGACTTTGTCGTTTACCGTAACATCTCTGAGAACAATAAGCGCCTGCGTACCGAGTGAATTGAAGCCCTTGTTTGTAAGCAGGATTTCTTTCGGGGTGCCTGTCGTGCCGCCGCTGTGAAGAATGACGGCGGGCAGGTCGGGGCTTGCTTCCGTTACGGTTAAGTCTCTTTCTTTCCCGAGGGAAAGAAACTCTTTGACGCCGATAAACATATCGACAACGACAAGCACTTTGCTTTCGGCCGAGTTTATATATCTCAGAATTTCCGCCTGTGCCGAGAGGGGGTGAATTACATTTGCCGCGGCGCCCATTTTATTGAGAGCGTAAACTGCAAAAACGGCTTCCGGAGTATTGGGCATACAGATTGTAACTATATCGCCAGCCTTGACTCCGCAGGCTGTGAAGGATTTTGCGAAGGAGTCAATATTTTCAAAAAGTTCCGAATATGTTCCCGTTGTGCCGAGGTATTCATAAGCCGTTGCACCGGGATGTTTCGCGGCAAGGCGTTTAACCATCTCATACATTGTAATATCGGGCACATTGAGTTCATTGGTCTTTTCATTATAAGTCATGATGCGTTTCCTTTTTCGGTGAGATTTTCGAGAATGAAGTTTCTGAATTTTTCGTTTTCAATTTCAAGGTCTTCATCCCCGACATAGTAAGGTTCATAAAATCTGATTTCAGGTCTGGGACCTTTTAATTTATACTGACCTTTTATTGTGAAAGGCACGATGGGCGCGCCGGTATCTCTCGCCATTTTGACCGCGCCTATTTTGAAGGGAAGCAGTACGGCGTCGGTCTTGTTTGTTGTGCCTTCGGGAAAGATTGCTATTGCGCTCTCGTTATTCAGGTAGTCTCTCGCGGCGTCAAGCGCCTGCGGATTCTTCTTTGAACGGTCAACGGGAATTATGCCTGCCGCTTTGAAGAAATAGTTGAGCGGTCCTTTGAAAAGCTCGATTTTGGCAAGAAAATGCAAACATCTTCTTGTTGAGAGAAAGAGCATAAATACATCATAGGGCTTTTTGTGATTGCCCGCGAGAATTACTCTGCCGTCTTTCGGAATATTTTCTTTGCCGATGATTTCAGGCCTCATAATCGGGGTGAATCCCGCAACTGCAAGAGGTCTCAGTCCTTTATAAATAACAGGTGATTTCTTTGACATAATAATCTCCTTTAAACTCTGTGGCGCATATGCCTTCTTATTCCGAAAGCAACCGCTATCGCAGTGCCCGTAATCGCCGTTGCGGCTACGGCTGTTCTTACCGGAAAAGCCGCACGCTGCCTTGCGCCGGCGCATTTTTCGGTAAGACGGGCTCTGAATTCGGGTGTTAAATCAATACCGCCCATCACGCGTGAGTATTCTTCAATACATTCTTTTATTGTCATTTTTACTCGCTCCTCTCAAGTTCCGTTTTCAATTTGCTTCTGCCTGTCTGCAGGCGCTTGCGCACTGCGTCTGCGTTGACACCGGTTATCATTGAAATCTCGCTTGCCGTGTAGCCTTCTATATAATGTAAATCCATTACTATCTTGTATTTCGCGGGCAGAGACATTATCGATTCAAAAACATCGTAATCTTTATCTGAAACACCGATTTCGGCGACCTCTTCCATACTTAACGATTTGTGTCTTGCCCTGAACCTTGACATATTCTTGCTTATGTTGGTTGCCACTCTTATGAGCCACGCTTTTTCGTGCTCGCTGCTGCCGAATGTCGGCGCGTCGGTGTAGTATTTTATAAATGTATCCTGAACCGCGTCTTCGGCGTCTTCTTTGTTTGCGAGTATCGCGAAACAGATTCTGAAAAGCATTCTGCTGTATTTTTCGACCGCGAGTTCAATGAAGCGTTTATCCATATCTTCGCCGTCCTGCAAAACAAGGTTTTCGATAATTCTCACCCCTTTCGTTTTTGCGCTCTGATAATAATACACCCGTCAACGCGGTTTTGTGAAATTTTTTATTCTTAAAAAATCATTAACAAAATTTTGCGTATTTGTTAACTGCGACCACTACATTATGTGGTTTTAATCAAAGTTACACTCATTTTGTGAAATTTTTATGCACTTTACCGTCAAATCGCCGGATCGGCCCGAAAATGCCCTCGGTTTTCTTAATGAAACTTTAATAATTTTTACATTGAAAATGTTAATTATTATTTCTCTTTCCTTTGTTTCGGGACAAAAAAGCGAAAAATCCCGCGCTTTGAAGCGGGATTTTCATCAAACTGGTTTATATTGAAATAATGATATAATAATTATAAAAAGTCTGCCGAGATCTGTCTGAATCAATCATAAAAAGAACAGCCCGCCCTGTCGGGCAGACTGTTCTTTTGGTGGACACACTGGGGCTCGGTCGCGCCGACCGGGTCGGCTTGGTCGCTCGCGGTCGCAACAGTCCACCGGACTGTTGCTCTGTGCCGCTCGTCCTTCGAGCCCCTATCTGAATCAATCATAAAAAAGAACAGCCCGCCCTGTCGGGCAGACTGTTCTTTTGGTGGACACACTGGGGCTCGAACCCAGGGCCTCTCGCGTGTGAAGC
>CADAER010000086.1:0-7431 GCA_902787025.1 Oscillospiraceae bacterium
TTTTTGGGATAATTATTACCGGGAGGCAGGTAGGTGGTATCGGTCAGAAAACCTACTACCTTGAGCTTTCCATAGGGCGTTTCATATACCTTGTCAAGCTCTGCATTGGTTCCGCCGGTAAGAACAATTTCGATTTCGCCGTTCCGTGGGAAACCGCTCATTTATACAAGGCGGATGATATGCCGCGTGTTGAGCTTCTAGGCAAACTTAACACCGCCGCCAATATGATTGATTTTTCAACCGCCGATTTCGATGTTTTCAAAGAAACGGCGATGCAGGCGGCCGCGTATCTTAAAGAAAATGTTTACGGCAAGGGCATGGATGTTCTGACATCCGCCGTAGGTCATACCCATATTGATACTGCCTGGCTCTGGCGTCTTAAACAGACAAGGCAGAAGGCGGGGCGCTCTTTCGCGACGGTCATCAACTTTATGAAGGAATATCCCGAATACAAGTTTATGTCATCGCAGGCGCAGCTTTATGATTTCGTAAAACAGGATTATCCCGAACTTTATGATGATATCAAGGACGCCGTCAGCCGCGGTCAGTGGGAGCCCGAAGGCGGTATGTGGGTTGAGGCGGATACAAATGTCATCTCCGGCGAATCACTCGTTCGTCAGTTCCTCGTCGGCAAAAGATTTTTCCGCAAAGAATTCGGCAAAGACAATAAAATCCTCTGGCTGCCCGATGTTTTCGGTTACAGCGGCGCTCTTCCTCAGATTATGAAGCTTGCGGGTATAGACTACTTTATGACTACCAAAATCTCATGGAGTGAGTTCGACAAATTCCCGTTTGACACCTTCAACTGGAAGGGCATTGACGGCACAAGGATTCTTTCGCATTTCATCCCGAGCGCCGATTGCGCAAACAGAGGCTGGACAACGACTTATAACGCTCAGCTTCGTCCCGATCTTGTAATCGGCGGCTGGCGCAGATACAGCAACAAGAATCTCAATAAAAATGTTCTTATGAGCTTCGGCCACGGAGACGGCGGCGGCGGACCGACAAGAGGTCAGATTGAGTGCGGCCTCCGTATGGCGAAGGGCGTGCCCGGCTGCCCCGAGGTTAAAATGGAGTTCTCGCGCGATTTCTTTGAAAGACTGAAAAAAGATGTTTCGGGCAACCCTCATCTTCCCGAATGGTCAGGCGAGCTTTATCTTGAATTCCACCGCGGAACACTCACATCTCAGTCCCGCAACAAGCGTTTCAACAGGAAGAGCGAACTGCTATATCACGACATTGAAACCCTCGCCGAAACCGCAAACATTTTCGGCACGGGCAAATATCCTTATGACGAGCTGCTTGAAGGCTGGAAAACGATTCTTATAAACCAGTTCCACGATATAATTCCCGGCTCTTCAATAGCGGCTGTTTATGAGGATTCAAAAGAAGACTATCTGAAACTTCTTTCCGAAGGCGGAACAATGGTTCAGTCCGCCGCGTCATCCGTTGCGATGAAGGCGACAACGAAGGGCGATTCATTTGTAGTTGAAAACACGCTCGGCTTTGAGAGAAGCGAGGTTGTCATAACCGACGCAGCCGGCGAAAATCTTGCTGTTTATGACGAGGACGGCTCGCTTCTTCTCTCGCAGAAAACATTTGACGGAAAATTTGCTTTCCTTGCGAAAAATGTTCCTTCAAAGGGCTTTAAGGTTTTCAGAATCGGTGACTCGTGCGGCGAACAGGAAAAAACATACTGCGCTGATATAAACGGAGCCGAAAATGATTATTATAAATTCGTTTTCGACGGTGATATGAATATCGCTTCGCTTTACCATAAAGAAAGCGGCAGATTCGTCGCTCCCGAGGGCGAAACTCTCGGCAGACTTTTCGCCTATGAAGATATTCCTCACAGCGACGAGGCGTGGGATATCAAGTGCTATTACGGCGAGAAACACAGCATAATCAACGACGTTCAGAGCAAGGACGTTGTTGAAAGCGGTCCCGTTCGCACAGTAGTCAGAATCGTGCGCAAATACAATCTTTCGACAATAACCCAGTATTACATTTTCTATCCTAACACAACAAGAATAGACATTGTCTATGATGTTGACTGGAAAGAAAAGAAGGTGCTTCTCAAAGGCGATTATCCCGTTGATGTCAACGCTAATACGGCTACATTCGACATTCAGTTCGGCAACCTTCAGCGTCCCGCGCACAGCAACACGACCTGGGATTACGCTCAGTTTGAGGTCTGCGGTCACAAATGGGCGGATTTATCCGACAACGGCTTCGGTTTCTCCGTTCTCAACGACTGCAAATACGGCTGGACCGTCAAAAACGGCAGAATCAAGCCTTCGATGCTCAGAAGCCAGGTGCGCCCGAATCATCTTCAGGACAGAGAGCGCCACGATTTCACATACGCGCTTTATCCTCACAGCGGCGCTGTCAGCACATCGGATGTTGTTCAGGAGGCATACAGCCTCAATGTTCCGCTTTATTGCGTCCGCGTAAAAGAGAGCCGGGACGGTATCGGCAGTGAGTTCTCGCTCGTCAACGCGGATAAATCGAACATCATCATCGAAACAGTCAAAAAGGCGGAAGACAGCGACGCTCTTATCGTCAGACTGTATGAAACCTGGAACAGTCACACCGCCTGCAAAATATCATTCGGCGTTGATGCGAAAGAGGTTTACGAGTGCGATCTTATGGAAGAAAACGACGCACCCGTTGAAAAAGACGGCAATTCCGTCAACCTTGTTTTCAAACCGTTTGAAATCAAGACTCTCAAGGTAATTGTATGAATATCATAATTGTTCCCGACAGTTTCAAAGGCACGCTCAGCGCCGTTCAGGTCGCGGATATTGCCGAGGAAGAAATAAAGAAAGTCATACCTTTTGCGAATATAAAAAAAATACCAGTGGCCGACGGCGGCGAGGGCACAGTTGACTGTTTTGAAAACATAACGGGCGGTAAAAGAGTTAAGTGCGAAGTTACCGGACCGAATTATCAGAAGGTCGCCGCTGAGTTTCTTCTCTGCGGAAATACCGCCGTTATTGAGTCCGCTCAGGCGAACGGTCTTCCTCTCGCTGACCCGAAAAGCGCGGCAGACACCACTACATACGGAGTAGGCGAGCTTATTTCGGCGGCGGCGGAGCAGGGGGCTGAAAAGTTTATTATCGGCATAGGCGGCAGCGCCACAAACGACTGCGGCTGCGGTATGGCGGCGGCGCTCGGCACAAAGTTTTTCGATAAAGACGGCAAAGAGTTCGTTCCCGTGGGGGCGACGCTCAGCGATATTGTAAGCATTTCTTTCGGAAAGCGTTATGACATAACCGTTCTCTGCGATGTAACAAATCCGCTTTACGGAGAAAACGGAGCCGCTTATGTTTACGCTCCGCAGAAAGGAGCAGATGAAGAGCAGGTTAAAATGCTCGATGACGGTTTAAGACATACAGCCGATGTTCTGAAAAGATATGATATCAATATCGCCGGTATGAAAGGCGCGGGTGCCGCGGGCGGCATGGGAGCCGGTCTTGTTGCGTTTTGCGGAGCAAAGCTTAAAAGAGGAATTGAAGTTGTTCTTGACCTCGCGGGATTTGAAAAATCCGCGGAGGAAGCGGATTTCATCATAACGGGCGAAGGCTCACTTGACTCTCAGATTTTTTCAGGCAAAGTCATTGACGGCGTAATTTCAAGATCTGCGGGCAAACCCGTGATTGCAGTTGCGGGCATATCAAAGCTTGAAGATTACCGCAAATACGGTCTTTCCGCCGTGTTTGAAACAAACGAAAAACATCTGCCGTTTGAAGAGATCATCCCTACCGCTGAAGACGACCTCCGCAAATGCTGTAAAAAAGTTGCGGAATATATTAAGAATTATTTATAATCATAAATAAGTATTTTTGATTTACTATCTACTTGGAGGTGCTGTTATGGCTAATTTTATAAAAATGGAAAAACTGTCATTGAAAAACAATCCTCTTGTAAAAGAAGATTTGATCCAAAGTTTTATTTTTTCGGATCCAACAGTTTTAGGATTAGGCGATTTAACGCCTATTCAAAGAGAAAAGGTTCAGCCTTACGGCGGACGGCTTGATATTTTACTTGCCGATGATAACGGCACCAGATATGAGGTTGAAATACAACTCGGAGCAACTGACCCAAGTCACATTATCAGGACGGTTGAGTATTGGGATACAGAAAGAAAAAGATACCCACAGTATGACCATTGTGCGGTAATTGTTGCCGAAGAGATTACGGGAAGATTTATGAACGTTATATCTTTATTTAATGGCAATATCCCACTTATTGCTTTGCAACTTTCAGCTTACAAAAGTGGTGACGATATAATGCTTACTTTTACAAAAGTTATTGACCGCGTAAGTTATGCAACAGATGAAGAAGATGATTTCGAAGTTACGGACAGAAACTATTGGAACAGCAAAAGCACGCCAAAAATGCTGAAACTTGTTGACCAGATATTTGAGTCGGCGAAAGATTATATGGGTGATTACGAACTGAAATATAACAAATTTTATATCGGCATCACGAAAGATGGTGTGGCAAAGAATTTTATTTCTTTCAAACCAAAGAAGGCTTTTATATACCTCAACATCAAAACTGGTGAAGAAAAGTCTGAGTTTACAGAAGCTTTTGAAAATGCTGGGCTGGATGTTTCATTTGTGCCGAGAAATAGAATGTATGCAGTAAAGAGAGCTTATTGATAAAACAATAAAAAAGGCTCAGGAATACTTCAAACTGGATAACCAAGATTTATAAATAATCACTAAATAAACAATCTGAAAATAAAAATACCCCTTCGAAGAGCTACGGAGAGGCGTTTTTAATTATCGTTTACTTGTAAAAAAGACTCAAAGTCACTGATGATTATGAAATAAAAGAATCCAACACAAAAAGTGTTGGATTCTTTTATGGTCGGAGTGACGGGATTCGAACCCATGGCCTCTTGGTCCCGAACCAAGCGCGATACCAAACTTCGCCACACCCCGATGACTGTTGTATTATACATAAAGATTTCAAAAAAATCAAGTATTTATAATTATTATTTTAAATCATTTTATTATTCTCCGAATTAACTGTTGACAATTACGAAAACAGTGATATAATATAGATAACAATTAAACGATTACTTAATAGTTTATTGATGAAAGGAGATTTTATAATGAAAAAGATATACAATATTGAAGTTGATTGCGCGAACTGCGCCAATCTTATGGAAACCGCCGCGAACAAGATTGACGGCATTGAAACCGCCGCTGTGAATTTTATGACTCAGAAAATGACGGTTGATTTCAAAGACGGGGTCGATGAAAAATCTGTTATGAAAAAGATTTTCAAGGCGTGCAGAAAAGTCGAGCCTGATTGCGAAATTGAGTTCTGATTTATTATCTCACCGGAAGGTGAGATTAATTTAAAACTGACAATTAAACAAACACTTAATTGTTTAGGAGAAACAATATGAGCAGGAAACAAAAGAAAATATTGTCAAGAATAATTGTTTCAATTATTCTGCTTGTTGCGTTTGCGTTTATTCCGCTTGACGGATATATAAAACTCGCGTGTTATCTTGCGGTATATTTCATCATAGGATATGACATTTTAATAAAAGCGTTCAGAGGAATAATCAACGGCAGGGTATTCGATGAAAACTTCCTGATGGCAGTAGCGACAATCGGTGCTTTTGCCCTTGCGATATATGAAAAAAGCGGAGATTATCTTGAAGCCATTGCCGTAATGCTTTTTTATCAGATAGGCGAATTCTTCCAGAGTTACGCTGTCGGAAAAAGCAGAAAAAGCATTATCGCCTTAATGGATATCCGTCCAGATTACGCGAATGTCGAGGTTGACGGAAAACTAGAAGCTGTTAATCCCGAAGAGGTAGAAATCGGAACTGTTATTACAGTCAATCCCGGCGAAAAAATACCGATTGACGGTATAGTTGAGCAAGGCGATTCCGTTATTGACACAAGCGCGCTGACAGGCGAAAGCGTTCCGAGAAATATCGGCGCGGGTTATGAAGTGTTAAGCGGCTGCGTTAATATGAACGGCGTTCTGAAAATCAGAACTTCAAAGGCTTTCGGGGAATCGACAGTTTCAAAAATACTTGAATTAACAGAAAACGCGAGTTCAAGAAAGTCAAAATCGGAAAAATTCATCAGTAAATTTTCGAGAATATATACACCGGTTGTATGCGCGAGCGCTTTGTTGCTTGCGGTTGCTGTTCCGCTTTTCAGACTGTTTGTTACGGGCGTGAATCCCTCCTGGCATATCTGGATTTACCGCGCGCTTACATTCCTTGTTATCAGCTGCCCCTGCGCTCTTGTGATTTCCATTCCTCTTACTTTTTTCGCGGGAATAGGCGGTGCGAGCAGAGAGGGAATACTTATTAAGGGCTCGAATTTCCTTGAAACGCGCTCAAAAGCGAAAACAATCATTTTCGATAAAACAGGCACTCTGACCGAAGGCAGATTTGAGATTGATTCCGTTCATCACGGCAGATATGATGACAGGCGGTTGATTGAGCTTGCGGCGCTTGCGGAAAGCGCGTCGTCGCACCCCATCAGCATCAGTCTGAAAAACGCTTATGCGAAGGAGATTGACCTCGGAAGAGTATCGGATATCAAAGAATTCAGCGGCAAAGGCGTGATTGCCCATGTTGACGGAATTGAAGTTGCCGTCGGTAATGAAAAACTGATGAACGACCTGCAGGTTGAGTATATGCCCTGCCACAGTGCCGGAACGATTGTTCATTTATGCGTAAACGGCGAGTATTCGGGTCATATTGTCATTAAAGATGTTATTAAACAAAACTCAAAATCCGCGATAGAGGCGTTGAAAAAATCCGGTATCAGAAAAACTGTTATGCTGACAGGTGATTCTTCAAATGTAGCCGAAAGCGTTTCGGCTCAACTTGGAATTGACGAGGTTCATTCGCAACTTATGCCCGATGATAAAGTCAGGATTGTCGAGCGGATTATTAATGACAGCGAAGGGAAAGAAAAAACCGCTTTTGTCGGTGACGGAATAAATGACGCGCCGTCTCTCGTCAGGGCGGATATCGGAATCGCGATGGGCGCTATGGGAAGCGACGCGGCGATTGAGGCTGCTGACGTTGTGCTTATGGATGATGACCCGAAAAAGATTTCTACCGCGGTCGGCATTTCGAAAAAATGCCTCGGAATCGTTTACCAGAACATTGTTTTTTCAATAGGCGTCAAGGTGATATGTCTTATTCTCGGAGCGCTCGGAATTGCGAATATGTGGCTGGCGATTTTTGCCGATGTCGGAGTAATGATTATCGCGGCGTTGAACGCGATAAGGGCGCTGCACATAAAGAAAGAAAAATGAAAAAAACAAAAGCACGGAATCGTCTGATTCCGTGCTTAATCTTTTTATTAAATTACCATCTGTTTTCGACATATTCGCAGAAAGCATACATATCCTTGATTTCAAGAACAGTTCCGTCAT
>CADAER010000086.1:7452-9542 GCA_902787025.1 Oscillospiraceae bacterium
TCAAGTGTTACTGTGCCGTTCCATTTTCCGTGAACCTGGTGGCTGTTCATACGCATTGCAAGAACATTGAGATCGGAATGATGGTCATAGAAAGGCGTCATTGTAAGGTTGAATCTGCCGTCCTCGGAAACAAAGCGCCAGGGCTGCATATATTTGTCGGGCTTCGGGAAAACATCAACATCAACAGCGCCGATTTTATGAGCCTTGCCGTCATAGAACAGGCAGGTTTCGGTAGCGTTTGATTCGTTGCCTATGCCCCAGGTGATTTCAAAGCCGAAAATGTGCTTCTGACCGTTTTCATCGGTAATGTAGGTTGAACCGTTGCCCCAATACCATACAAGCGAATAGGGTGTGCAGACACGACCCCAGTCAAGAATGCAGAATGTGTCGTCTTTTGTGAACTCGTAAATATCCGCGCCGATTTTGAACTGACCTTCGCAGGGCATTGAATTCTGCTTTGTGGTCATAAAATATCTGTCGGGATAATTGTCGAAGGGAAGAACGGTTGTTATATTTTCAAGGCCGGGCATAATATCCATACTGAAATTACACTCGACATCCTGGAATTTGAAATAGAGAGTTCTGCCCGTTTCTGTTGTGTTGAAATCGAATTTCGCTTTGCCGATTGTCATATTGACATTGTTGGGAACATCGCCTTTGGGCGGAAGAATGTATTTGTCTTTTCCGCCGATAAACGGTGACATTTTATTCACTATTGTTTTGCCTTCCTGAAGGTCAACAAGAGCGGCGGAAACATAGCCTCCGAGCGAAATGTTCGCGAAACTTATCTGCGCCATATATCTGCCGTTTGAAATCTGATAGAAATCCCATTCCTTGCGGCGGTTCTGTTTTTTGACATTGTTTCTGTCATAGTCAAAAACATTGTGTTTGGCGTATCCTTTTGCAAGAAGCGTGCCGTTTGAGGCGAGCAGTTTTGTAGGCTCGGTGTATTCGGTTTGTTTGCTTTTCTGAGCGGCCTCTCTCCAGCCGGTGTATGTTTTTTCCATATTATGTCACCCTTCTTTGATTTTTTAATATTTTATCACACTGAAATAAAATATTCAACAGATAAAATATTGATTTTATTCCTTTATTAAAGTAAAATGTTTAAAGCGGAAGGGGGGCGCGCAATGAAAAGAGCTGTTATTGGAATTCTCGCTCATGTTGACGCGGGCAAAACAACTCTTGCCGAAGCGTTGCTTTACAAAACAGGCAAACTGCGCACTCCCGGCAAGGTGGACAGCGGAAACACCGTTATGGATTCCCACCGTCTTGAGCGTGAACGTGGAATTACGATATTCACAAGTCAGGCTGAGATTCAGACCGACAAAATCAGTATTACGCTTCTGGACACTCCCGGCCATATAGATTTTTCCGCCGAGACGGAAAGAATGCTTAATGTAATCGATTACGCCGTTCTTGTCATAAGCGCAACCGACGGCGTTCAGTCGCATACTTCCACTGTCTGGAAGCTCCTGAAGCATTATAATATTCCTGTCTTCATTTTTGTTACAAAAACAGATTACGGCAGAAATTCAAACGATGCGGTCCTCGATGAATTGAATAAAGAACTCAGCCGTGACTGTGTTGATTTTTCCGACACGGATTCAGATGAGTTCAAAGAAAGAGTTGCTCTTTGTTCGGAAGACCTGCTCGAAAAATATGTCGCGGGCAAAAGCATTGAAACGCAGGATATAAAGTTTTTAATCAGGACGAGAAGATTGTTTCCCGTTTTCTTCGGTTCGGGTTTGCGGTTTGAGGGAATAGACGAATTTATCCGCGCGCTCGAATTATATATTGAGGAAAGCCGTTATCCCGAAGAATTCGGAGCGAAGGTTTATAAAATAACCTATGAAAAGGATGTCCGACTTACTCACTGCAAAATAACGGGCGGAGTATTAAAAGTCAGGGATATCATCAATGTTGACGGGAAAGAAGAAAAGATAAATCAGATAAGAGTTTATAACGGAAGCAAATTCATAACCGTCAATGAGATAAGCGCGGGCGGAATATGCGCTCTCGCGGGACTTGAAAACACTTATAACGGTCAGGGATTCGGTTATGAGCATAAAGCGGAAAAACCTGTTCTT
>CADAER010000087.1 GCA_902787025.1 Oscillospiraceae bacterium
GATAATATCCTGAACAACCGAATACAGCAATATGATTGCGCTTTAAACGGTATGGTAACCGGCGAGGCTTGAAGCCGACGGACGCGAAGTAAATCCATAATACGCATTGCGCGGTCGCCGATAAGGTTAATACCAGACATACGTGGAAACGCCCTCGGCAGTAACAGATATCCCACCAAGGGAGAAGTCTGTTCTGTTGAGGGCGTTCTTTTTTTATCACGGATGAATAAACCAAAGGAGGAATAACAATGTTTGACACATCATAAACCTTATTCTTTTACTGCAAACTAATTACGAAAGGAGGCGAAAGCCATAGAAACCGCAGTAAAAAAAATGACCGTTCCCGATATGCCTGTTGGCGCAGGCACGGAACAGTCACCTAAAACTAACAAATTAAGTATAGCACAGGACGATGATTATTGCAACCCTCTTGCGGAAGTGAAGATTTATCTCGCGGAAAAGGATAAGAGAGAGGCAGGATTTATTCCGACAAAGCCGTGCCTGTCTGTCACCAACCTCAACGACCTTTACAGCTACTCGTTCAAAGGCACTCCGCCGATTATCGAAAACTTCCTTTATCCCGGAGTTCAGATTCTCGCTGGCGCGCCGAAGGTAGGCAAGAGTTTTCTTGTAGGTCAGATCGCGTACCATGTGAGTATGGGTATTCCGTTCTGGGGTATGAAGGTTACTCAGGGCAATGTTCTGTACCTCGCCCTTGAAGATGACCTAAGCCGTCTTCAGAAAAGAATGAGCACAATGTTCGGAGTGGAAGGCACCGATAAGCTGGATTTTGCCATTAACGCCGGCACGATAACCGACGGACTTGAAACTCAGCTGGAACATTATCTCGGTGGCCGCCCGAACACAAATCTCATCATTATCGATACTCTGCAGAAGGTAAGAGAGAACACTCACGAAGGATACAGCTACGCCGGGGATTACGAAGTCATTTCAAGGCTTAAACAGTTTGCCGACGCAAACAGAATCTGTATTCTTCCTGTTCATCATACCAGGAAGCAGAAGGCAACCGATATCTATGAAATGATTTCGGGTACAACCGGAATACTCGGCTGCGCGGACGGAGCGATGGTTCTCACCAAAGAAAACCGTACCGACAACAACGCCGAACTCTCAATTGTCGGCAGAGATATGCCGGACCAGAAACTGCTGCTTGTGAGAAACACCGACACTCTCTGCTGGGAGATGACGGAACGCGAAGTCGAAACTTTTGAGACGAGGATTGATCCCGAGCTGATGAAGATTGTCAATCTGATTACGGATGAGAGTCCCGAGTGGATCGGAACGCCGAGCGACCTTATCGAAGAATCCGGAGCCGTCATGCCGGTAAATATGATAACCAAGACACTCAACGTAAACTCTTCCGAACTTAAAAACCGCTTCAATATCAACTATATCAGCGGAAGAACAAGTGTCAGCAGATGGATCCGTCTCTACCGTGATACTCCCCAAAATGACAGCAATGACAGCAATGACGGCTTAAATGGTACCCCAAAACAGCTGTCACAGCCGTCACAGCCGTCATAAAAATGAAAATATTAACAACAAGGAGGAATTGTTTTGAATCCCAAAATACAGAAAATTGAGGAAAGCATTCTGAAAAACAATCAGAGGATTTCCGATTGCAAAGCTAAAATATCCGAACTGCAGAAACGCAACGCCGAGCTTGAATCGGAGAAAGCCGCTGCGAAGGATGAAGAGATTCTCGCTTTTATGCGCGAGAACGGCAAGAGCATCGACGATCTTAAGAGAGCTTTTGCAAAACGCACTGTTTCCGAAAACGGAGGAATAAACCATGCCCAGAGACGCGAAGAGTCAGATTAATGAGCTTTCTTCCGAGCAGGAAGCAAATGCGAAAAAGCTGAGGATGTATCAGGATAAAGTCAAAGCCCTGGAAGCGAAAGAGGAACTGCTGACTAAAAAAGGCAGAAACAAATTCATATTTTCGCTCGGGCTGAAGGCCGAGAAATATCTCATTGAACCGGAATATCTCAGCGAAGATGATCTCGATTACATTCTCGGAGTTGCCTTGACTCAGCCGAAAGTTATCGGCTTAATGCAAAAGTTTTCTATGCTGAACAAAGAGAAAGAATAAAAATCGACTCCCGAAAAACGGGAGCCGTGATGATTAAAGATTAAACTTTCGGAAACAGAGAACTGAAGAAAAGACCGATTTTTTCAAAGAGATTTTTGAAGAAAGCGATTATTTTCTGGAAAATGTTGAGTTCTGGTTCTTCTTCCGCGTCACCGGGAACGGAATCAAACGGCTTGCCTGTTGAGGGATCAAGTGAGCCGTCCTTTGCAACAATAAAAGATATTTCCGCAAGATTTGTTCCTACGCTGCCTATCTGCTTTTCGCCGTTTACCCAAAACTCGCAGTTTCCGGAAATATGATATCCGGTGTTTTCGGCGAATTTGATTCTCACGCGGTACTGAATGCCTTCATTATAGGCGTCGCCTGCAGCGGGATGAACGGCATTATAGTCTTTATCCATATAGTAAATACTGTCTATTTTTGCTGAGTAAGCATCAGAATCGCCTACAGGCAGTGACTTGAATTCAACTTTGTCTCCTGCTTTGGGATAAGCGAATGTTGCTTCGGCTTTGACGATTTCGTTTCCTGCAGCAAACGCGGGAACAGCCATAGCCATAACAAATATTGCCGAAAGAATAACAGCGAGAATTTTCTTCATTTTTTTTGTCTCCTTATATTGATTTTATGTATTAATGATACTCTATTTGATACTGAAAATCAACTGTTTCCTTAAGAAGAACAACCTGTTAATCATTACAAATCAACTGAAATAAACCCATAGCAACCTGTTGCTATGCGCAATTATACACCGAAGGTGCCATTGCGCCCTGAAGGGGACGTTCGGCTCCGCTCACTTACAGACAAAGGGCTGACGCCCCTTCGCAACAGGTGTTGCTACCCCATATTATATTACAAGGAGATGATTCATATATAGCGTGTCCGCATTTTAAAATTACAATCAGAAACCGCATGAGTTCCTCCGCACTTGCCGGCGCCGCTTACGCCGCGGGTGAAAAACTCTTCAGCGAATATGAGCAGCGGTTTAAAGATTATACAGATAAGAAACCCGAGGTTTTATATTCCGAAATACTTCTGCCTGCCAATGCTCCGAAAAAGTTTTATGACAGAGAGACACTCTGGAACTCCGCCGAGTCTGTTGAAACAAGTTACAATTCTCAGCTTGCGAGAAATATTGTTGCCGCACTTCCGAATGAAATACCGAAAGAACAACTTCCTGATCTGGTTCGTGAATTCTGCAACGAGCAATTTGTGAAAAAAGGAATGTGCTGTGATTTTTCAATTCACGATAAAGGTGACGGCAACCCTCACGCGCATATACTTCTCACTCTCAGGGCACTGGATGAAAACGGAAACTGGATGCCGAAGTGCAGAAAAGAATACGACCTCGATGAAAACGGAGAAAGAACAAAACAGCCGTCAGGCGAATTCAAAAGCCACAGAGTTGATTTGACCGACTGGAACAAAAGAGAAAATTGTGAACTCTGGCGGAGCGAATGGGCGAAGATACAGAATAAGTATTATGAAAAAAATAATATTGATGTTCGTATAGATCTCCGTTCATACGAGCGCAGAGAAATAGACAAACTTCCGTCGGTTCATCTCGGACCTTACGCATCCGGCCTGGAGAAGCAGGGCGTTGAAACCGAACTCGGTAATTTCAACAGAGCTATCGAAGAACACAACAAAGAAAAAATGACTCTGCTCGAATTAATTGGAAAGATTAAATCGGTCATTTCGGAAATTGCCGATAAGCTTCGCATGCTCAAGACCAATTCAGTCAGAGAACCTACACTTACGGAAATACTTATCGATTATCTTGAAATCCGCAAGAGCGGGAGAAGCGACTGGGGCTTTTATGCTAAAAGAAACTGCACGATAAAAGATCTCAAGGAAGTATCCGCCGCGTTAGTATTTTTGAGAGATAACAATCTGAGAACCGTCAAAGACCTCAGACGGATAATAGACTCCGCCGACAAAAAGGAAAAGATCCGCAAAGAGATGAAAGACACAAAACAGATTATTCTGAAACTCAGGGATATTTATGATACCGAGGAAACTTACGGCAAGTATCTGAAATCATTTTTCAAAGACGGTTATTACAAAACCCATAAGGAACAGATTGACAGATACCGTAAAGCGAAAAAATATCTTGAGAGCCGCGGTTACGATTTGCTGACAAATATTGAGCCGTTCACAGCAAAATATGACCGGCTCAAGGCTGAATACAAATCATTCGGCGATGACATTCCCGAGAAAAACAGCGATAAATACAAAGAGATGTATCGCATCAGCAGAATTGTTTCAACCGTTCTTGACGATATGGATCTCAAAGACCAGGGTGATCAGCCCGAAAAACAAAAAGAAACACCTCTCGAAATGCTTGAAAGGCACAAGCAGGAAATCAAGCAGAGAGACGC
>CADAER010000088.1 GCA_902787025.1 Oscillospiraceae bacterium
GCAGAGCGTAAACGAAAAAGACGACAGCCGTATTTCTCTTAAAACCGCCTGCGTCATCGCGGTATGGCTGCTCGCTCTTGCCGCTTCGGCTGTTCTGCTCGCGAAGGGCAACAGAAAAATCGTAAACTTTGTCGTTATCGCCGCCGTCGCGGGAGTTGTTACCGCTGGCGTTTCGATAAGCGACATTCAGCGCCCCGATGATTATTATTCCGTCGAGGAAATAACCTCGTCCGCCGACACAATAACGGTAACAATGAGTATCGACTGCAAAACCGTGGCGGGCAGGGGAGATGAAAAAATCACTCCCTCCGACGGCATTATTCTCGAAAAAACCGAGTTTACTCTTCCCGAAGGCTCAACCGCATATGACTGCCTTATCTACGCCTCGAAAAAGTATAAAATACAGATTGAGGATTCCTCAAAAATGCTCAATGACCACAGAAGCGCATACATAGCCGGCATAAACTATCTGTTCGAGTTCGATTACGGCGAAATGTCAGGCTGGATGTTCAGCGTCAACGGTTCTTTCGGCGATGTCGGCTGCGGCGAATATACCCTGAGCGAGGGCGACAATATAGAGTGGCGATACACCACGAATATCGGAGATGACCTCTGATGAGCTGTTTTGAAATTTTCAACCCGGCAACCGTATTCATCTTTTTCGCCTGCGTAATAGTTTCGGGAATTTTCACGATGAATCCCGTAATCACCGTAATATCGCTTGCGGGCGCGCTGGCTTACTGGTTTGTTATGCCGGGGCAGAAGAACAACAGAATACATATCTACACCGTGCTGATGACACTCGCCTGTATGGTTTTCAACCCCGTTTTCGGACACAACGGCGCCACCGTGATAGTTGTGATAAACAATCACAATGTTACGGTCGAAGCGGGGCTTTACGGAATCTTTTTGGGCCTTATGCTCTCGGCGGCGGTTTACTGGTTTGCGTCTTTTTCAAAGATTATGACCTCGGAAAAAATCATTTACATCCTCGGCTTCATCTCGCAGAAGGCGGCGCTCGTGCTTACTATGGCGCTGAGATTCATACCCGTATATATCCGCAAGGCAAAGCAGATAAACAACACCCAGAAGGCGCTCGGACTTTATAAAGACGAAACGATTGTTTCGAGAGTGCGCGGCGGCGCGAGAGTTTTCTCGATTCTTCTGACCTATATGATTGAAAAAACGATAATCACCTCCGACAGTATGGCGGCAAGAGGATACAGCGGAAGGCGCAGACGCAACTTCTCACTTTATTCCTTCGGCAGACGGGATGTAATCTTTCTCCTGGCTTCGCTCGTTTTCACCGCCTGCACGGTTTATGCCTCCTCAAAGGGAGCGCTCGTTTACAATTTCTACCCTTATGCCGACACTCCGTCAACGGCGGCGGTCGCGCTTGCGGGCTATATCGGCTACGGGCTTCTGTGCCTGAGCCCGTCTGTTACGGAAGGAGGCAGCAGACTGAAATGGCGTTATTTGAAGTCAAAAATCTCACATTCGGATATCCGCTTACCGACAAGATAATAAACGGCGTTTCCTTCACCGTCGAACAGGGCGATTTTATCGCTGTCTGCGGTCCTACGGGAAGCGGCAAAACAACGCTTCTGCGCCTTCTCAAACCCGAACTCGCTCCTCTCGGCAACAGGAGCGGAGAGGTGCTTTTCGACGGCTTGAACGCCGAAACGCTGACTCCCGAAAAATCCTGCGAAATCGGCTTCGTCGGTCAGTCGCCCGAACATCAGATTGTAACCGACAAGGTCTGGCACGAGATAGTTTTCGGTATGGAAAATCTGCGGTTTTCACAGAATCTCATGAAACGCAGGTTGGCCGAAATTATGAGTTATTTCGGCATAGACGCTCTTTTTGACAAAAATACGGCGGATTTGTCAGGCGGGCAGAAGCAGATGATTTCGCTCTCATCTGTGCTAGTTATGAATCCCAAGATAATCATTCTCGACGAGCCCACATCACAGCTTGACCCCGTCTCCGCCTCGGGGTTTCTGACTACACTCAAAAAACTCAATGATGAACTCGGGCTGACAATCATCATAACCGAACACCGTCTTGAAAATGTCATTCCGCTTTGCAACAAACTCTGCGTTATTGAAAACGGAGCGCTGACCGCCTTCGGCGAAACAAGGCAGGTCATAAAAGAAATCATCGGCAACGAAAGAATTGCAGCCTCAATGCCGGGCAGCGTCAGGCTCTATAAAATACTCGGCGCGAAAGGCGAGTGTCCCCTCAACATAACCGAGGGCAAAAGATATTTCCGCGAACATTTTGTCCGAAACGGCGCGCCGTTTGAAACCGAGGAAAAGCCGACGGGCGAAAAGGCGGCGGAACTCAAAAACGTTTATTTCAGATATGACAAAAACGCGCCAGATGTGCTTCACAACACATCTCTTTCCGTTTACAAAAACGAGATTTTATGCGTGCTCGGCGCGAACGGCTCGGGCAAAACAAGTCTGCTCTATACAATAGCCGGGCTTACCTCTCCGTATGCGGGCAGCGTTGAGATTTTCGGCAAAAACATTAAAAAGTATAAAGGTCAATCCCTTTACAGCAATTGTATCGCTCTCCTGCCTCAGGATGCGCAGACCGTCTTTCTTCACAACACTCTCGAAGAGGAGTTTGAAAGCGCGGGCATATCGTTCGGGGACGCGCCATATGACCTTTCCTACGCCGCGAAAACCCATCCTTACGATTTGAGCGGCGGCGAACAGCAGCTGGCGGCTCTTGCCCTTGTGCTTGCTTCAAAACCGAAAATCCTGCTTCTCGACGAGCCGACGAAAGGTCTTGACAGTCTTGCAAAACAGAGGGTGCGTGACGCTCTCAAAACCCTTAAACAGCAGGGATTGACGGTAATTGTCGTTACCCACGATGTTGAATTCGCGGCTCTCTGCGCTGACAGAGCGGCTATGTTTTTCCGCGGCGAATGTGTCTGTGTTGACACACCGTATAAATTTTTCTCCGAAAACATATTCTACACCACATCAACCGCAAAAATCACCTCGGGTGTCTGCGAAAACCTTATAAATCCCGACGATGTGCGCAGGTACGCGGAGGTGAAATAGTGACAGTTATCAAAAGTGAAAAACTGAGAAAAATCCTGTCCGTAATCATCCCGTTCATATTCATTCCGGCTGTGGTTGTTTCGGGCGTGCTCGTTTTCAGAAGCAAAAATTATTCCTACGGCATTTTCGCGGTTTCGGTGCTGTCCGTACTTCTGTTTATCTGCGGATTCGACCGCCGCAAAACGGGCACAAGGCGGCTCGTTCTCATAAGCGCCGCCGTCGCGATGGCCTGTGTCGGCAGGGCAGTCTGTTCGTTTATCCCCGCCGTAAATCCGATTACCGCCATAACCGTGCTTTTCGCCGTTTATCTCGGCAGCGAGGCGGGCTTTATGACAGGCGCCTTCTCCGCGCTTATCTCAAATATATTCGCGGGGCAGGGCGTATGGACTCCCTTCCAGATGTTTGCCTGGGGTATGATAGGCTTCTTCGCGGGCGTGTTCGCGAAATATCTCGAAAACCACACCGTGCGTATGTGCGTTTATGTCTTTTTCGCGGGGATGGTCTATTCGTTCATTATGGATGTCTGGTCTGTTATGTGGGCATACAATTCGTTTAATCTGAAATTCTATCTGGCGAGCATATCCTCCGCCGCTCCCTATACAGCCGTTTACGCAATATCAAATGTGGTTTTCATCCTGCTCCTGCGAAAACCCTTCTCCGAAAAACTCGGAAGAATAAAAATAAAATACGGAATATAAAAACCGCCGTGATTCACACATCACAGCGGTTGTTTTTTGTTACGGATGGCATATTCCGCATGGACTGTAGCCCATATCTATTACATCTTGTCTTGTCCCTTTGTATTCCTGCTTGTTTTCTTCTTTCATATCTTTAACCCCTCGACAAGAAGGTTTATGAAATTTCATACTATTTGTATTAAGAATATAGGTTTGTTTTGAATCAATGGTGTGAGGTTCTGTTGTTCTGCGTTCAGTAGTTGTTGTCGGTTTTTTTGTTGTAGATGTCGTAGTAGTTGCTTTAACAGTGGTCGTTTGTGCTTCAGTTGTTATAACTTCTGTGGTTTCTTCACTCGATTCAGCCATAACAATACGTTCAACAACTGTAGTGTTTTCAGTATTCTCAGAGTAATCGGTTTCATTATTACAACTTGCCACACCTGCAATAAACAAGAATATTGCAGTTATAACCCCGATTATTCCGATTGCTGATTTTTTGTTACTTTTCATAATCGATTCTCCTTTATTGTCAGTAGATTTATCAAGCGGAGTCAACAGTAATTGACTGCCTTTTACTCCTTTTCCTTTTAAAATATCCCATAAAGAAAAAGATGTTTTATTATAAACTTTATTGTATAAAGCTTTTTTTGGGTTCTTTATCC
>CADAER010000089.1 GCA_902787025.1 Oscillospiraceae bacterium
AATTCGCATTTACCTTCACAGGCGTATTTTCCGATGAGTTTAATCAGAAAATCAAAGTATTCGCTGTCAGAAAGAGTGTCAAGCTTCTGCGAGGCTGCGCAGATGACATCATTTATCAGGTTGATTTTTTTGTTAAGAATGACCTGCTTTTGAATCTGAGCGTTTCTTGATTCCTGAATTTCAACGGTTTTGGCGCATTTTGCTTTTGCAGAATCAATGATTTCCTCAGCCTTAATCTGCGCTTCTTCCTTTGCCTGTGTTTTGATTGCTTCGGCTTTCTTTTCGGCTGAAGCGATTATCTGTTCACATCTGACAGCGTTGTCCGAATCTATTTTATTAATGATTTTTTCAAGACCTGTCATTTTTATATCCTCTTAAGCGGTGATTATTGATGTGATGCTGAAAATGGAAAGAATGGAAATAAGAAGAGCGAGAACGGCGTATGTTTCAACCATAGCCGCGAAGATGATTGCTTTACCGCTTTCTTCGGGCTTCTTGGCGACAATGCCTACGCCCGCAACAGCGGCTTTGCCCTGATACATCGCGGAAACAAGTCCGCCGATTGCCATAGGCATACAAGCTGCGAAATACATAAGTCCTTGTGAAACGGTAAGGCCGGTTTCTCCGCCGACGATATCGCCGCTCATAACACCGATCTGCACAAGAAGCAGGAAGGCGACAAGGAATCCGTAAAGACCCTGTGTGCCGGGAAGGATCTGAAGAATAAGAACTTTACCGAATTTGGAAGGATCTTCCGAGACAACGCCTGCGGCAGCCTGACCGACTGTGCCGACACCTATAGCGGAACCTACTCCGCCCATTATCGCGGCGATAACACCGCCTAAAATTGCCAATAAAGCACCCATTGTAAGATTCATGAATTAGTCCTCCTTGATATTAAAGTATTTTGTATTTGTTCTGAGCGGGGTGAAAGTTCTTCCTCCGCCCTCATAAAATTTTGCGAAGAATTCAACATATTGAAGTCTGTTCGTGTGAACATAAGTGCCGATAAGGTTTATTGCCATATTTACGACATGGCCGAATATGAATACGGGAACAAGAAGACAGGCTTTTGCGATTGTGTTCTGCGGAATTGTTCCCATTGTATTTACAACCGAAGCGATAACGCCCGTGCAAAGACCGAGAGCGAGAAGCCTTGAATAAGAAAGTATATCGCTCATCCAGCCTGACGCGGTGTTGTAAAGACCGTAAAGCCCGAGTCCGAGTTTTCCGACGATGTTTTTGGAATCTCTGCCTGCGGTCAGAACTATCAACCCCGCTCCGACAGCCGCCATAATAAGACCTGCGCTTTTAAGTTGAGCCGGAACATTTACGCTCAGTATTCCCGCTCCGACAGGACATATTCCCGTTATTAAAAGGAAAACGGGTATAACATCGCAGATAGCGCCGATTTTATTGTTTGCTTTCCACATTTTATAAAATGACGCGAACAAACCGGCAAACAGATGAATGATTCCGAAAAGGAACGAATAGCGCATTAACCTCATCGGATCCTGAACAGGCTGGAACCAGAGAGCAAGTCCGCTTCTGAAAACCGTAAACCCGAGAGCCTCGTTTATTTTCGCGCCTAAATCGGCAACGCCGAAAAAGTCGCGGGCGACAACTTCGAAAATATCTCCGAACCAGCTTCCGAAAAGAGCGCCCCAGAATACGGTGGCGATTCCGCAGTAGAAATACATATCCACTGTTTTCTTCATTGCGCCTTCGAGCTTCATTTTGGTTTTTGCTATTGATGTGCCTATGACCATCAGAAGACCGTAGCCCGCGTCGGAAAGCATTATTCCGAACAGCGCATAGTAGAAAAAAGCCATGACAGGATTGGGGTCAATATCATTTTTGCCGGGAGGCGAATACATATTCGTTATTCCCTCGACAGCGCCGTTGAAAGCGTTGTTCTTTAATTCAACGGGAACATCATCGTTTTCATCGGGATCGGTTACATTAACAGCGACAGTGTATTTGTTTTCAAGTTCTTCCGTAAACTTTTCAACATCCCGTTCGGCAATATAGCCGTTGAGAATAAAAACATTCTCGGTTATCGCGAGTTTACTGATGGCGGAATATTTTTCCTTATATAATGAAAAATAATCATATGCAAACTCTATCTCGTGCCTGTATTGTGCGTTTTCCTTGATTGTTTCAAGAGCCTTTTCGCTCTTTTCTTTAAAATCGGCTATTGTGTTTTTGTATCTTTCGTATCTGACGCACGGCGGATGCTTGGTGGGATCGGAAGGATATGCGAAACCAATGCTGCGCAACGCGTCATATACGGCTTGCTTACACTCGTTGTGGCAAATAATAAAAACATTTGTCTGTTTTCCGGATGAAGAAACGACCTCGCAATCGTATCTCTCTTCTTCGCCCAAATAAGGCAGAAGCGCGCTTCTGAGTGTTTCCGCCGAATACTGTTCGGGCAGAGTGCCGATGAACGCCGATGTTGTTTTCGAACCCGTATATTTCATCGGAATGTCGAGATCAAGCCAGGGCTCAATACTTGCGAGCATAACTTCATATCTTGCGATTGCCGTTGAAGACTCTTCTATCTGTTTCTGCGCGGCGTTTATGTCATAACAATAGCCGAGATAAACATTTGCCTTGTCGGCGTTTTCAAGATACTGCGTTAAAGAGATGCTTTCTTTCTGCGGAATGATTGATTCCAGCAATCCCTTCGACTCTGGACAGTATTTATCCAGAGTTTTCAACGCGCTCTGAGATTCATTGAGATATTTCTCATAAAAACCGAAGCTCTGCGATGTTGAGAGTTTATCGACAAGGTCATCGTCGGGAATGTCTGAAAGTTCAATAATTCCCTTACGCTGAATAAGGTCGACAATATCTTTTACATCCTTTATGGAGGCCAGTATTTCTATTTTTTTAATGCTTTGTTTTGCCACAATTTCACCTCCTTGTTACTGAGATTGAAAATATATTAAACAATTGTATCAATTACGCATTTGACAGCTTCGTCAAATTTCGCTTTTGCGTTTTCTTCTATCTTCTTTGCGTAAGCGGAAGAATCGCGCTCTGCGTTTTCCTGACTGTTTGCCGCATCTTTAAGCGCGTTTTCGAGTATGGTATCAGCTTCGGCTTTTGCGTTTTCGATTATTGACGCGGTAATATTATCACATTCCTGTTTTGCGTTATTGATTATTTCATCCGCCTTGTTTTGCGCTTTTTCGATTTCCGAAGAGCAGTTGTTTTCCGCATCGAGAATCTGTTTAAGCATTTCAGACGCCATATTATTACCTCCTTATATAACTATTAAATAATATCATATTTATTTATTAAAATCAATTATTAAATATCATTTTACATATAAAAATGTTTCGAGATTTTTGTTGATTTTAGTTTAATCTGGAGATATTTCGCATGGTTTCAATTGATTGTGGCTACAATAGTATTATTTACAGCAACAGCTTATCTGATTAAAAAAGAAAAACAATTCATTATTACATTACTCGCTTTCAAGGACTTTAATCTTAAAATGTATTTCAGAACGGCAGGCGTCATATTAAGAAGTTTTCTTACTCTGACAACATCTTCCGATTTCACCAATTCGGAATCTGTCCGCGATTTGTTTACCGCGCTTCTGTCATGCTGTGTTGTTGATGAAAATGACAATCTTCCCGACAGTGTTGATGTCAGGATTTACGGAGCAAGGTCTTTTACCGAAATGCGGAATGTTGATCTTATTACGGGCGAACATTGTGACGATTTTGAAAAAAGCATGCTCAGCAGAATATACCATGATATTCCCTGCAAAGAACTTGCGGATAAAATCGGTGAGGACAATCTTTACTGTTTTAATTATTCTCCTTTTTCGGATATATATTCCGACGCGCAGGCTTTACACGAAACAATAAAAGAGATAATCGCAAAAAGAAAAGACTGCGAAAAAGTTATTCTTGTTCCGATGAGTATGGGAGCATCGGTGGTAAACGCTTATATTGATAAATACTATTCCGATGAAAAAGGGGCTCTTGACGGAGATTATATAAGCAAAATTGTCAGTATGGTCGGAGCCTGGAACGGAAGCGACGGGCTTTCCGATTTGATAACTTTTAACATTTCAGATGATTTTACCGACAGGCTTACCGCTCTGCTTGATGATAAATACTCAAAGCATCTTTCAAAATTCAGGGAAAAACAGATTGAAAAAGTGTTCGGCAGTCTTATAGACGGAGTTGTTCATTCGGTAATTCTTCGAAACACATCTTTTATGGCTTTGGTGTCGAAAGAAAGATATGAAGAAGTCATTGAAAAGTTATTTAAGAATACGAACAACAAAAAACTTTTAAGCGTAAAGGAAAAATCGGCGCAATACCATAACGCTCAATGCAACCTGATTAAAAGGCTTGAAACTCTCAGAGATAAATGTTCTGTCGGAATATATTTCATTTGCGGTTACAATAAAAAGTTCGGTGAAGACAGCAGAGACTTTGATTTTCTTTCATTGTTTGACAGCGCTCGGAAAACTAACTCTGACTCCGTAATTCAGATTTCGTCAACGGCCCCCGGCGCAAAGTATGCGTTAAACGGTGAACTGTTTGAAAAGGGCGGCAAATATGTTTCGCCTGACGGAAATGTTGATGTTTCGGAAAGTCCGTTCAGAGACACTATCTGGCTTTTTGACGGGCAATATCACGAAATCGGAGACAATAATACCGCAATAAGATTAGCCGGTGATATTGTTCTTGGAAATGTTGAAAATATTAATGATAAATATCCGCAGTTCAATAAATCCAGAAATGTCAGGGGAGTTGACGGCCTGCTTGAAACGGCTCGCGATATTTGCGATAATGTCAAACTTCCCGCTTTGAAAAGACTTGCTGTTGAAAACGCAATCTCAAAAGTTGAGGAAATGCTTGACAATGTTTTCAATGATCCTCAATATGACAACGAAGTTGTTATGAATTTAAGAAATGAAATATCAACTGTTCTTAAATAAAAAGAGGCTTGCAGAAATCTGCAAGCCTTGTCTTTTATCTTTTTGAAAGAACTTCTTTTTCGTATTTGTCTATTTCAGCAAAGTAGGAATTATTGAGTCCCTGGCGGTCAAGATATTCATTCCAGACATCTCCGAAAGGCGCTGTTTTCATTTCTTCGGACACCGCCATAAGTTCGGTGAATTTTGCGCTGTCCTGTAACTCTTTCATTTTTGCGTTCGGCTGAAGCATTGCGTTTAACAAAGCTTTATGAACACTGCGGACACCCGTGACCCAGGCGGAAATCCTGTTAATCGAAGCATCAAAATAGTCTGTTGCTATGAACACGCGGTCAAGAGCGTTGTTCCTGACAATTTCTTTGGCGATTTCTTTTGTTTCATCGTCAAAAATAATTACATGGTCGGAATCCCAGCGAACACCTCTTGTAATGTGAAGTGCGATTTTTTCGTTGAACAGAAGAAGAGATGAAATCTTATCGGAAACGAGTTCTGTGGGGTGATAATGGCCGTTATCCATAAGGGGAGTAATGCCTGCCTTGGTAGCATAGGAAAGGCAGAATTCCGCGCTTCCGACAGTGTAGCTTTCAAGACCGATACCAAATACTTTTGATTCAAGTGTTACATACACCTTTGATTTGTCGTAGGGTTCGGAAAGAATTTCATCCATTGATTCCTTGAATCTTCTGCGGGGAGAAAGTCTGTCGGCGGGAATATCTTTATAACCGTCGGGAATCCAGAAATTGATAACGCAGGGTATTCCCGTTTCGTTTGCGAAATATTCAGCAATTTTTATGCAGGCTTTACCGTGTTTTATCCAATAATTGCGGACTTCGTCATCGGGAGACGAGAGAGTAAGATTATCTCTGACCATAGGATGCGAGAAGAAAGTGGGATTAAAGTCAATGCCCATATTTCTTGCTTTCGCGAATTCAACCCATTTCGCGAAATGTTCGGGTTTGATTTCGTCTCTGCCTGCGGGCTCGCCGTCAAATATCGCGTAACTTGCGTGCAGATTAAGTTTTTTTCTGCCGGGAATAAGAGAAAACGCCTTGTCAATATCAGCCATAAGCTCTTCGGGAGTTGTAGCCTTTCCGGGATAGTTGCCCGTTGTCTGAATACCGCCGGAAAGAGCCGCTTTGTTATCAAACCCGATAACATCGTCTCCCTGCCAGCAGTGTATGCTTACGGTGACATTCTGAAGGGTGTTGATTGCGTTTTCGGTATCAATACCGTATGAAGCGTAAATTTCTTTAGCCGATTCGTATCTTGTCATATTATCCTCCGAAATTAATATATTTTAATCTTCCTGAATTGATGAATTCCTGAATTTTTTCCATTTGCCGTATGCCGCGAAACAGCACAAAAAACCGAGCGCGCTGATTATTGACCAGATAATGAAATTGATTTTCCAGTCATTGAATTTCTCGGCAATGGCCGCTATTGCGTAAATTGAAATAGCGCTGCCGATATAGGTAAATGAATTCAGAATTCCCGATACGGTGGAAACCTTGTTAAATTTTGAAAAATAGTTCGGAACCTCGCACACGAGCATAAGATTTATTCCATGCATACAGGCGGTGATTATCGCCATAAGTCCGATTGACAAAACTACATTTGTTTTGCTGAAAATAGTAAGAATTACAGCGCTTACAAATGAAACAATATATAAAAGAGCTGCGCTTGAGACTTCATTTTTAAGCTTACGCTGAATAGCCGAAGCGGCTGTTGAACTGAATATCGCAAGCAGCGGTAACGCGACGGTTGAAAGAATTGAGACCGATGTTTCGAGGTTATATGTTTCCGAAATAATCGAAGGCATCCAGGTTGTAACACCGTCGCGCAAAGTGCCTTGAAGTATAATTCCGATGGCGATAGGTATAAGACCGGTGATAAAAATGTATTTTTTATCAAGCTTCAGAGCTTCTTTTTTTACGGGAAGTTCGTTGCTTTCGGTCTTTTTCGGATCAACACATTTTTCAAAAAAACCGATTCCGATTATCCATATCAGACAGATAATAACCGCCGCCGCGCTGCTTATGAAAAACGCGGTCTGCCATTTTGAAAATCTGATGCACAAAGGAACAAGAATATAAACGGTTATTGTTGAAAGCGAGCTTGCGATTGTAACATATAGAACAGCCTTTTTGTAATTGTCATTATCAAGCAGATCGCTCATTATCCTGACAATCGGCGGCCACATCATTGCCTGCGCCAGTCCGTTTACGCACCAGACGGCAATCATCATATAAATGTTGTTGCTCACAACAGGGATTGCGAAATTGCAGACCGCGGTAGTGACAAGGCCAGTAACGATAATATACTTTGCCTTGAACTTGTCGCCGAGAACACCGCTCAACAGCTGACCTGCTCCGTAGGTCATAACCGCGCCAGTGCTTGCAAGACCGGCAAGGGTTTTGGAAATTTTAAGGGAAGTATAAATTTCAACAAGCGCCGCATCATAGTTTTTTCTTGTAAGATAACTTATGAAATATACCGCGCTGCAAAGCGTTATGAATAGTATAATGTATTTTTTTCTTGTGATTTTTTCAGCCATATTTTCAGTTCCG
>CADAER010000090.1 GCA_902787025.1 Oscillospiraceae bacterium
CCGATTGCGCCGATGCCTGCAGAAATAAGACCCATAATTTAGCTCCTTTCAATTCTGTTTTCTCGTGAAATCACAGTGAAATATGGTTGTTTCCTGTTTAAACATACTCTAACAGAGGTATTATAGCAAATCCTTTCGGATTTGTCCTCTTTTTTTGTGAATATTTTTCGAAATCTGCTTTTATCTTCCGGGCTGCCGGTTCTGGTTCCGGGGCTGTTTCGATACCGTGGTCCCGAGGTAGATTTCATTGTAACGGCGCAGTTCGAAACTGTTCTGCGTTTCTCCGCTGACGGGATAGTTCGAAATCGCAAGTTCGCCTTTGCTCAGATCATAGCCCGCGGGAGCGTTGAATTTAACGATTTTGTCAGAGAACGAGTTTATGACAAGCAGTTTCTGCCCGTTGTAGTTGCGCTCATAAACAAAGAGTTTTTTGCTGTTTTTGTAATACTGTCTGAAATCGCCGTAAATGACGATTTCGTTTTCTTTTCTGAATTTAATGAGCTTGCGGTAGTAATTGAGAATCGAGTTTTCATCCTTTTCCGCAGCTTCCACATTGATTTCGGTATAATTCGGATTGATTTTGAACCAGGGCTCTTCTGCGGTTGTGAAGCCGGCGTTCTTAGAAGCGTTCCACTGAACGGGAGTTCTCGCGTTTTCGCGGTTGACCTTGAAGGAAAGGTTGAGGAAACGCTTCTCGTTGAAGCCGAGCATTTTGAAGAGCCTGTAGTTGTTGAAGGTCATAACATCCTTGTATTCGTTGATGCTGTCAACCCTCACGTTGGTCATACCGATTTCCTGACCCTGATAAATAAAGGGAGTGCCGCACTGGAGCATATACATTGTCGCGAGCATCTTTCCACTCTCAACTCTGTAATTTATGTTGCCGTATCTTTCAATAATTCTCGCGTGGTCGTGGTTTTCGATATAAAGACTGTTCCAACCTTTTCCATACATCTGAGTCTGCCATTTGTCGAAGGTCTTTTTAAGTCTGCGAAGGCTGAACGGAACCTTCATCCAGTCCGCCATAAAGCAGTCAGCGTTCATATGGTCGAAAGAGATAAGCATATCGAGTTTCTGATTCGGACCTTCGGTGCAGAAATCGACGGCGTCTTTAAGGCTCGTCATCGGACCTTCGCCGACAGCGAAGCAGTCGTATTCGTTCAGAACAGCCCTGAACTCATCAAGATATTCTTCAAGATGAGGACCGTGCTTGTAATGCTCTATGCCGCAGGCGATGGGAATCGGGAAACCGTTGGGAAGCCCTTCCTTTTTGGAGATAAAGGTAATGACATCCTCACGGAAGCCGTCAACACCCATATCAAGCCAGAAGCGCATAATGCTCTTGACTTCTTCGCGGACTTTTGGGTTATCCATATTGAGGTCGGGCTGCTTCTTCGCGAAAACGTGAAGATAATACTGGTCGAGGTCTTTGTTGTATTCCCACGCCTTGCCCTCAAAAATCGACTGCCAGTTGTTGGGCGCTTTTTTGCCGCCGGGCTTTCTGCCGTAGCGCCAGAAATAATAATCGTGATAGGGATTGTCTTTGCTTTTTGCGCTCTCTTTGAACCACTCGTGCTCGTCGGATGTATGGTTGACAACGAGGTCCATAAAGACCTTCATTCCGCGTTCGTGAGCGCTGTCGAGAATCTTTTTGAAATCGTCGAGAGTTCCGAATTCGGGGTTGATGTTTTTATAGTCGGAAATATCGTAGCCGTAATCCGCGTTCGGTGTGGGATAAATCGGCGAAAACCATATTCCGTCAACGCCGAGGCTCTGAATATAATCAAGTTTGCTGTAAACGCCGGGTAAATCGCCTATACCGTCGCCGTTGCTGTCGCAGAACGAACGTGTCCATATCTGATAAACCGACATTTCCTTATACCATTTTCTTGAAATCTCCGCCATAATCTACCAACCTTTCTTAAATATAATAATTCATTTTATTTTATCATATATAATATTATTAATCAATAATTTTACACCATAAAAATTGTGTTTTTTCGCGTTTTTTTCGGTTTTGAACACAATATACAGTAAAAAGAAGACAAAAAAGGCGCACACCCTTGCGGATATGCGCCTGGAATGTTATTTCAATCAGATGTTTTCAAAGCCGCTGAAGCCCTTGAAAATCTTTTCGGTGTAAACATTGTTTTCATCTTTGCCGTGAAGCGGATACCATACCTGAGCAAAGAAGGGGTTGATTTTCGCCTCTTCGTCATATGCCCAGTAGAACTTTTTGCCTTCGCAATCGGTCGGGAATTCCGCGGGGCACCAGTGACCGCCCTTGAGAACGAGGTTTGCGCTCATCATAAACTCGTTGCCCTTTGCCGATTTCCACTTGATGGGAGTGTAGAAATCAACATACTCTTCTTCGGTGGCAAGACATTCGCCGCCTCTGAAAGCAGCCGCCTTTTTGAGGTCGTCAAGAGTAATATCGCTGACGGGCTTGCTCTCGTCATAGCCGTGGTCGAGAACAACTACATCGTCGGCTGTTGTTTTCTTTGAAGGAATAACAACATCGAAGTTTTCCCATTTGTCGGGAAGAGCGAGATATTCTTCCATTGAGCCGTAATAAGCGGAAATTCTTTCGGGAACCTTATTTTCAATCCACCAGCGGGTGCCGTAGATTTCTTTCTTCGCGAGTGAGCCGAGGAATCCTCTTACAGCGAAAGCGAAGGGCTTCGCCATAAACGCGAGTTTGTAATAGGGAGCAACCTGGTCGATGAGTGATTTGAAATAATCCTCAACGGGGATATTTGCTCTGAAATGGCAGTATTTCTCAAGCTCGTCGCCGTCGTAATACCACTGGCCGTGGAAGTTCTTTGTAACAAACCAGTTGGGTTTGAAGAGCTTTTTGACAGAGCCAAGACGGAGAGTCTTCTGCATAAGGAGTTCTTCAAACTCATAGTTTGTAAGTCTGTATTGTTCACCGGAACCGATGTTGTAGAATCTTCTCCAGAATTCTTCGGGGATGTCGTCGCCGCAGACGTTAACCATAAGTCTCGCGGAATCCTCAACGGTAGCCCATTCAAGAACGCCGTTGATGGGAACATGGAACATAATGGGGTCGAGATTTTTGAGAATGTCGGCATAAAGAATACCCGACTGACGGCAGGATGCCCAGTATTTGAGACCGCTTTCGGCTACGATTTCTTCAGCGAGAACCTTCGAGCATGCGTAGTGGTCGTAAATGGAGATTTTGATGGGGTCACCCGTGCGCGCCCAATGGATGGGAGCGTTTCTGTCGCCTGTTTCGGCGACTGTTCCGATGTAAACAAGTTTGATGGCGTCGGGATCGGGCTGAGCCTTGATGGCATTTACGATATTTCTTGCCGCTGTTGTGTTGGTAACAACAGTTTTGGTGGGGAAATAGTCGGCTGCGGGCGAAACCATACCGCCTACATGAAGAACATAATCCACACCGGAGGAAACGCAGGAAAGAACATCCTCATATTTTGTGAGGTCGCCCCAGACGATTTTTACGCAGGGATCGTTCTCATAGGGTTTGAATTTGAGTTTGTTTTTCTCGCTGCCGCGGAGAAGAACAACAATGTTGAACTTATCTCTGTGTTTCAGGAATTCCATGAAGCTGTGAAAGCCCATATTACCGGAAGCGCCGGTAAGAAATACGGTTTTTATCCCGATGGTAGCCGCTATCGGCTGTATGAGCACAGAGTGCCGTTTCTTTCTCTTGCTGAGAAAGGAGAAGAAGTAGTGCTCCGTGTCCGTCAGGCTACGGAGAAAGGCTACGCCGAAGTGCCTGTTGGCGGTTGTGCCGATTTGGCATATCCCGATTCTGCGATACGCCGTTCCCGAACAGTAGGGGGGGCAAATTGGTGAATGCTCTCACTTGCTCCCATCAACTATGTGTGTTTGTCGAAATATGAACTAAATGGAAAACAGCAGCTATCTAACCAAGCTCGATAAGTTCTTCTATCAGGGTCTTTCGCTCGAAAGTCAGAATATGACGGCTGAGCAGAAGATGCGTACCAAGATTGTTTATGAAGCATATAATAGGTGGATGCAGGACAAACAAGTATCTACCTATGACCTCCTTCGTCGT
>CADAER010000091.1 GCA_902787025.1 Oscillospiraceae bacterium
ATAAGCAGCGAGCCCACAAGATTCATCGCCAGCACAATCACAACCGCGACGATAACCGCTATCGACATGTTCGAAGCGCCCGTCCTCGTTCCCGCGGAAGCGGCGAAGTTTTCGTCGAAGGTGACGGCGAAAACCCTGTTGTAAAACAGGATAAACGCCGCCGCCACAACAACGGAAAGAATTATGCAAAGGTAAACCTCGGTCTTCGTCAGCGTGAGAATTGAGGTCGAACCGAAAAGCGTCGCGCAGACATCGCCCGAAAGGTTTGAGGATTTCGCGAAGATATTCATAATCAGATAGCCGATTGCGAGAGCCCCCACCGAAATCATCGCGACAGCCGCGTCGCCGTTGATTTTTGTGTTCTGACCCGTACGCAGAAGCAGAACGGCGCAGATTACCGTAATCGCGAGGGTGAGAGGCATGTCGTTTGTAAGCCCGACAACCGCGGAGACCGCCATGGCGCCGAACGCCACGTGTGAAAGACCGTCACCGATAAAAGAAAACCTGCGCAGCACAAGGGTTACGCCGAGGAGCGACGAGCAGAACGCTATGAGCGTGCCCGCCGTGAGAGCGTAGCGCACGAAGGGATACTGAAAATACTCGATAAGCTTTGCAAGCATTGCGCTCATTCCCCGTCACCGCCTTCCGTTTTGAAAAATCCCGTTTTGCCCGATAAATATTCGTCTTTCGTGCCGAAGAATATCTCCCTGCCGATATGCAGAATATGGCTCGCGTATTTTACCGCGGCGTTTATGTCGTGCGAGACCGTGATTACGGTGATGTTTTCTTCTTTGTTCAGGTTTTCAATAAGGTCATACATCTCCGCCGTCACCTTCGGGTCAAGTCCCGAAACGGGCTCGTCAAGAAGAATGACCTTTCGCGTCGCGCAAAGGGCGCGGGCGAGAAGAACTCTCTGCTGCTGACCTCCCGACAGTTCGCGGTAGCATCTGCCCGCAAGTGCCGTTATGCCCATTTTTCCCATGTTTTCCGCCGCGAGAGCCTTGTCTTCCTTTGAGTAAAACGGTCTTAATCCGAGATGCCCCTGGCAGCCCGAAAGCACAACCTCCTTTACCGAGGCGGGAAAATCCCTCTGAACAACCGTCTGCTGCGGAAGATAGCCGATTTCGTTTTTCATCAGCCCGTCTCCCGTCGTGATTCTTCCCGCGAGCGGTTTCTGCAGGCCGAGAAGCGTCTTCATAAGCGTACTTTTGCCCGAGCCGTTCTCGCCGACAATGCACAGGTAGTCGCCGCCGTTTACTTCAAAATTCAGGTTTTCGATTATCGCCCTGCCCTCATAACCGAGTGACAGGTTTTCACATTTTATAAGTGCCATTGTGCGCCTCCGCGGATAAAAAATCAGTCAATAACCGTTTTCAGGTTTTCAAGGTTTTCCGTCATTATCGAAATGTAGTCCGCTCCGTTTTCAACATCCTGTGAGGTAACGGACTGCATCGAGTTGAGAGTTACCGTTCCGACGCCGTCAAGCCCCGAGGTCTTTATGACCGTTTCCGCAATCTTGTTGCTGCCGCCCTCAAGCACAACAACATTTGCGGGCGCGAGCTCCTTTACCTTGCCCGCAAGGAAGGTTATCGTTTCAAAACTCGCCTCGCTCTCCGCGGAGCAGCCGACAAAGGCGGCGTAATAGTCAAGACCGTAGTCGTCAACGAGATAGCGGAAGGGGAACCTGTCGCAGAAAATCAGGGTTTTTACATTCGCCGCGTCAACAGCCGCTTTGTATTGAGCGTCAAGAGCGTTGATTTTTCCGATATACGCCTGCGCGTTCGCCGCGTAAATCTCTTTGTTTGCCGCGTCCTTCTCGCCTAACTTTCCGGCAAGATAACTGCAGATTGCGGCGGCGTTTTTAAGCGAGAGCCAGACATGCTCGTCGTTTTCGGGACCCTCTTCCTCTTCTTCGCCCTCTCCGCCGTGTTCTTCCTCTTCCTCTGCCTGCATGCCTTCTTTTATTTCTTCCTCTTTGACCCTGTCGCCGAGAACCTCAAGCAGGCTGATTACGGTCATATCTTTGTTGACCGCCTGCGCGAGAGCGTCGTCAACCCAGCCGTCCGACTCTCCGCCGACATAAATGAAAATATCGCAGTTCGATATCTTAATCATATCGTCGGCTGTGGGCTGGTAACTGTGCAGATCGACTCCGCTGTCAAGTAGCAGCGTCAGTTCCGTGTCCGCAAGGCGTTCGCCGAGAATGTTTTTCACCCAGTCATATTCGGGGAATACCGTCGCGACGATTTTCAGCTTTCCGCCCTCCTGCGTCTGAGGAGTCCCGCAGCCCGCGAAAAGAGCGCTTATTATTAATAAGGATAATATAACAGATATGATTTTTTTCATTTTTTCATCTCCCGATTGAATATAAAACTTATTAAAAGGCGCAAAAAAACAAGGGCAGAAAAGTCCGCTCCCAAAGCAGACGAAACCCTTGTTTTTTAATTATTTATTCAATTCGAGAGTTTTACCCTGAGAATAACGGGAGTCCTCCCGGCGCGGAAAATTCTGACGTAACCCGCGGTTTTCACCGCTCCGAAACGGACGGCGAGCGCAAGCGCGAATACGGCTGCGCAGGAAAGCGTCCCGCGCAGAAAATTCACGCACGCGGAAACAACAAGACAGATTTCACAATCCGCGCCCGAGCAGTCATGGTCCGCTCCGACAACGGTAACAAGGCAGGATGAGAAAACGGCAAAGGCAAACACCGCCGCAAGAAGCAGCGCGAAAATGCGTTTTTTCCCTGTCATGTCGCTCTCTCCCTTCCGTTGTTTTTAACCTGTTTTAAAATCTGAAATCTCTGCTGTTTGAGTTTTTGATGTCTTCTATATGCTGCGCGGTTATTTCGCGCACCTTATCCTTCGGTATGCGTTTAAGCTCCTCTTCAATGAGTCTGAAGCCCGCCTCCTTCGTTTCGGGGGAGGCGTAGTCAACAAGATACTCGGTCAGCGTCATAAGCGCGTTGGGGTGGCAGCAGTTGAGAATCTGCCCGTTCTTGCACAGGCTCATGAACCTGTCGCCCGTTCTGCCCTCGCGGTAGCAGGCGGTGCAGAAGGAGGGAACCTGTCCGTTGTCGATGAGCCAGTGAATGACCTCGTCAAGCGAGCGCTGGTCGCTTACGTCAAACTGCTCGGTGTCGTGCGGTCTCTCGTCGGGGGAGTAACCCGCGTAGCCGCCTACGGATGTGCGCGAGCCGCCGCTTACCTGCGAAACGCCCACCTTGAGCATCTTCGCGCGGACCTGCTCGTTCTCTCGTGTCGAAACAATCATTCCCGTGTAGGGAACGGCGATTCTTATGCACGCCGCGATTTTCGTGAACATTTCGTCCGAAATCGAGTTGTCGAATTCGTCCGGGTCAATGTCGTCGGCAGGCTTTACCCTCGGAACGCTTATCGTGTGCGGACCTACGCCGTGAACGGCCTCAAGATGCTCCGCGTGCATAATAAGTCCCGCGAACTCGTACTTATAAGATTCAAGTCCGAAAAGCACGCCGAGACCTACGTCGTCAATTCCGCCCTCCATGGCCCTGTCCATAGCCTCCGTATGGTAGGCGTAATCGTGCTTCGGACCCGTCGGGTGCAGATATTCGTAGCTCTCCTTGTTGTATGTTTCCTGGAACAGGATGTAGGTGCCGATTCCCGCCTCTTTGAGCCTGCGGTAGTTTTCAACCGTCGTGGCGGCGATGTTGACATTCACCCTGCGGATGTCTCCGTTTTTATGGTGTACGGAGTAAATCGTGTTTATGCAGTCGAGGATGTATTCAATCGGGTTGTTTACCGGGTCCTCGCCCGCCTCAATCGCAAGGCGCTTGTGGCCTAAATCCTGAAGGGCGATAACCTCCTCGCGCACCTCATCCTGTGTGAGCTTTTTGCGCGGAATATGTTTGTTCTTCAGGTGATACGGGCAGTAAAGGCACCCGTTCACGCAGTAGTTCGAAAGATAAAGCGGGGCGAACAGAACGATTCTGTTGCCGTAGAAAGCGAGCTTTATCTCCTCGGCCTTATTCTGCTCGGCGTATTCGAGCGTTGCGCGGATTTCCTCATCGTTGATGAACTCTTCCGCCTTTAATGATTTGGGGTTGTATTTTGCCATAATTTTTCCTTTCTTCGGGGTCAGAACCTCTTTCCCGTCAGTTAATATTGTTTTTTATTTGTTTGAATAAACCGTCTTGACGCTTATGCCGTCAATCTTGCCGATTTTGCCCGAAAGCGCGGATATCGTATCCTGCGGGGCGTCAAGGGCAATGCTTATGATGTTGATATCCTTCGCTTTGTAGGGTATTCCCATTCTGCCGATTATATACTCGCCGTATTCGTGAAGAAGGGCGTTGAGCGCCTCGACCGAATCGGAATTTTCAACTATTACCGCCATAATGGCTACTCTTGTTTCCATGTTTTTCTCCTTCGTCCGCAGGTTGCGGATTCATCCGCCGCGCATATAAAACCGGGTGCGGGCAGAGCCCGCCCGGAATTATTCATTATTAATTATTAATTATCAATTACCGAAAAGCCCCGCTTTTCAGTTATTGTCTTCCTCGGGGAAGAAAGCCTTGTGAACAACGGCCACCGCCTTGTCCGCATCTTGGGCGTCAATAAGAACGGAGATTTTGATTTCACTCGTGGAAATCATCTGGATGTTGATGTCCTCGGAGTAAAGCGCCTCAAACATTGTCGAAGCGGTGCCGGGGTGAGTTTCCATGCCCGCGCCCACAACGCTTACCTTCGCAACATTCGTGTCGCACTTCATTTCGAAATCCGAAATGGCATCAATGCCCTTGAGCGCCTCGAGAGCGGCGGGGCCGTTCGCCTTGCTGACCGTGAAAGCGATATCCTTCGTGCCGTCTCTGCCGACGGACTGAAGAATAATGTCAACATTGATGTTCTGCGCGGCAAGCTTGCCGAAGATTTTGAACGCGATGCCGGGGATATCGGGAACGCCGAGAATCGAGATTCTTGCAACGTCAGTGTCTTTTGTTACGCCTCTTATGAGCATTTTTTCCATTTTGGTAACCTCCTTAACCAATGTGCCGGGTTTATTTGTGTAGCTTGAAAGAACCTCAAGCTGAACATTGTATTTCTTCGCCATTTCAACCGAACGGTTGTTGAGAACCTGAGCGCCGAGAGTAGCGAGCTCAAGCATTTCGTCATAGGTGATTTCCTTTAACTTCTTCGCGTTGGGAATCTTTCTCGGATCCGCTGTGTAAACGCCCTCAACGTCGGTGAATATCTGGCAGCGGTCCGCGTGCATTGCCGCCGCTATCGCTACCGCGCTCGTGTCGGAACCGCCTCTGCCGAGAGTGGTTATGTCGTCATATTTGCAGATGCCCTGGAAGCCCGCGACTATGACGATGTTCTTGTTTTCAAGTTCAACCTTGATTCTTTCGGTACGGAGCTTCTTGATTCTCGCGCTGCCGTAAACGGAACTTGTGTTGAAGCCCGCCTGCCAGCCGAGAAGCGAACGCGCCGGGCAGCCTAATTTTTCGCACGCCATGGCGAGAAGGGCTATTGAAATCTGTTCGCCCGCGCTCATAAGCATATCCATTTCTCTCTTGGACGCCTTGTCGTTTATCTCCTTCGCCTTCGCGATAAGGTCGTCTGTCGTGTCACCCTGGGCGGAAACGACAACCACAACCTGATTGCCCGCCTTGTAGGTGTCGGTGACTATGCGCGCGACATTCATCACGCGCTCGGCGTCCTTGACCGAACTGCCGCCGAATTTCTGAACTATAAGTGCCATTTATGATAAACCTCCGATTAATAATCTGTTATGCGGATGACGCTTTCAATCTTCGCGCCCGTGAGTTTGTCAAGCTTTTCGCGAAGCTCCTTCTCCGTCGCGACGGGAGTCGTGAACGCGCCTTCGTCTGCGGGAGCGTTCTCCCTGTGAAGAACCTTAACTCCGCCGAATATGTTCTGCGCGTCGGCAAGAACGGCGTCCTTGTCTTCCGATGTGAAGCGGACATAAAGCGCTGTTTCAATGTCAAGATAACTCGAAACATAGCCTTCCTCGCCTTCGCCCCAGCCGAAATCCTTGCGTTCCTTCATATGCTGCGCGCAGTCGATGACGTCGGCAACAACGGCGCTCGCCGTCGGGAGCTTGCCCGCGCCTCTGCCGTAAAAGACAACATCGCCTATCGCGTCGCCGCGCACGAGAATCGCGTTGAAAACATCGTCAACGCCCGCGAGCTGGCTGCCGTATTCCACAAACGCGGGGCTTACTATCGCGGTGATTTTGCCGTTTCCGAGCTTCTTCGAACGGGCTATGAGCTTGATAACTCCGCCCCAGGCAGCCGCGTAATCAACGTCAGCGAGCGTGATTTCGGTTATGCCCTCCGTCTTGATGTCGGCGGGATAAACGTGCTTTCCGAAGCAGAGAGCCGCGAGAATCGCTATCTTGCGGCAGGCGTCGTGGCCCTCGATGTCGGCGGACGGGTCTCTCTCCGCGTAGCCGTTTCTCTGCGCGAGACGAAGCGCGTCCTCAAAGGTCATACCCTCTTTTATCATCATTGTAAGGATGAAGTTCGTCGTGCCGTTGAGAATACCCGCGATTTCGTCAATATCGTTCGCGGCAAGGCACTGCGTAATCGGACGGATAATCGGAATACCGCCGCCCACGCTCGCTTCAAACAGGAAGTTCGCGTTGTGCTCCTTCGCCGCTTTAAGCAGCTCGCAGCCCTTTTCGGCTACAAGCTCCTTGTTGGATGTAACCACGCTCTTGCCCGCGTTCAGGCATTCAAGCACGAACTCGTATGCGGGGTGAAGACCGCCCATTGTCTCAACAACGATTTTCACGCTGTCGTCCGAAATGATTTTCTCGAAATCGGAAACAACAAGGCTCTCGTTTTTGTCTCCCGGGAAGGTGCGCCTGTCAAGAATATATTTAAGCCGCATTTCATCCTGCTGACATTTTCTGACTATCTGGTCGTGGTTTTTTTCGAGAAGCTCGGCAACGCCGGAACCGACTACGCCGTAACCCATAACAGCAATATTCATTCGTAAAATCTCCTTTTGCCATTCATAGATAATATATATTATCACAGTATTATAAAAAATTCAAATCTTTTTTATTATTTTAAATTCTTTATGAAAACTTTGTGAAATATCCGCCGTTTCATTGATTTTACGGTGCCTATGGTGTACAATAAAGCGTATGCATTTACGGTC
>CADAER010000092.1 GCA_902787025.1 Oscillospiraceae bacterium
TTTATGAATACATTTTGAGGGCGGATGATATCCGCCTATGCTGATTGAGATTCTTCGCCTGCGGCTCAGAATGACATAAGTGTAAATTTGTAAAAAGGATTGCTTTTTTATTTCAGAAAGCACAGGCTGAGGGCGATGAGATACTGGGCGATGTAATAAGTTGCGTGGTTGGTTATTATATCGACCGGGCGGGATTTGCCTTCGCCGAAATATGTGCCGCTTAAAATAAAGTCGGAGACGGCAAAGAAGATGCTTGCTACAAACATCATTACACAGCAGGCGTTTTTGAAGCCGTTGAGAAGCGACATTGAAAATGAGAGCGCGACGAACGAGAAGAGAAAAGCGCCGTAAAAGGCCGTAATAAACTTGTATTCGCCGAATCTGAGCTTCATTAAATCTTCGCCTGCAATGTTGAGAGCGGCTACAATGACCGCAACGATAAACGGGATAATGATATAAAGAATTCTGCCCGGAGTATAGAAGTTTCTGATTAAAAAAGCATCGTAAAAAACGTGGCCGGCGGCAAAAACGAGAAAGCCCGCAAAGGTGTAAACCTTCGCGCTGTCGAGATGAGCGTATTTCTGGTCAAGAAAGATGTCGCCGAGCATACCGAACATCAAGCCGATACAAACAGCAAGTGCCGTTTTGTTTACGCCGTTATAAACAGCGTTGAACGCCGTGAGCATAAACCCGATTGAGACGGTCGATTTGATTACCGTTACAAGCGCGCACGCGCCTTTGCTTACTCTAAACTTCAGAAAAACGCAGAGCAGTATCATTCCGATTCCTGTAAAGATAAAGGAAACCGTCATTTTTATTCCCCCAAAAGCCGATTTTTATAAACTCCAACACTTTAATTATAAATTCTTATCCCGCATTTAGTCAATAGTTTTTTATGTATTTTATTCAATACGGTTTATTTTTTTCACTTTTTATTTGTTAATTATAAACAAATTTTTAATTTATGTGAGAGTTCTTGATATTTCATAAAATTAATGATAATATAAAAATGAAAACAAATTCGTGAGAAGGAGGAATCAAAAATGACAGCAGTATTTAAACAGTCAGCGGCAAAAGGAAAAATCAAAGCTCCCTCTTCACGAAGTATTGCGCACCGCCTTATTCTTTACGCGGGACTCTGCGAAGAAGAAAGCGTAATACGCAATGTGGCGTTTTCGCCCGACATTATGACAACGGTAGGCTGTCTCAAAGAACTCGGCGCGGTCTGCAGCATTGAAGGTGACGCAATACGCATAAAGGGAGTTGACGCGTCCGCGCGCAAAAAGCCGATAACATTTGACTGCAAGAACATCAACAGCACGCTCGGTTTTATGCTCCCGATAGCCATGGCATCCGGCAAAAAAGCGGTTTTCGAAGGCGATGAGAAACTGTTTGAAAAACCGCACAACGCCTGTAAAAAGGTTTGTGAAGCTCAGAAAATCAAGTTCAAGAAATCGTCGGGCAAAATAGTTGTTCACGGTCAGTTGAAGCCCGGTGATTACAGCATTCTCGGAACGGAATCGAGCCATTTCATCAGCGGTCTTATTTATTCACTCGCGTCGCAGGACGGCAGAAGCAGAATATTTATCGCACCCCCTATTGACGGCAAAAACTATATTGACAACACTGTAAAGGTGCTTGCGAAACTCGGCGTTGAGGTTGAGTGGGGCGGACTCTCTATGATTGACATCAAGGGCAAAAAGTTCAGTCCTCTTGACATTGAGGCTGAAGGCGACTGGTCGTCATCGGCGTATTTTGAAACCTTCAATATGGCCGGCGGCGAGGTTGAGATTGAAGGTCTGCTTGATGACAGCGTTCAGGCGGATAAAATCTATCCCGAACTTTTCAGGCAGCTCCGCGAGGACGAAAGCCCAGAAATAGATCTGACGGATCACCCGGATCTTGCCCCTGCCCTGTTTGTTTACGCGGCGCTCAACAGAGGCGCGATTTTCAGGGGACTCTCCCGCTACAAGCCGAAGGAAAAACTCTGCCTTGAAAAACTTGCGAAAGAGCTTTCAAAGCTCAATGTGTTCCTGGCGCTCGGCGAGGAAACCGCGATTGTCAACCGTTCGCTGATAAAGCCCTCATCAATTCCGCTTCAAAGCAACGGCGACCACAGAGCGGTTATGGCGCTCTCGGTTCTGCTGACAATGACGGGCGGCTCGATTGAAGGCGCGGAGATTGTCAATGACTCGGTGCCGCAGTTCTTCGATTTACTTAAATCTCTCGGCGCGGATTTCAAAATGAAATAAGAAATAAAAAATATTAAAGCCTTCGGCGGTGCCGAAGGCTTTCTCTTTTTTATTTTGCTTTTGCCTCGCAGTAGATGCAGCGGTAAACTTTTGAGCCGTCGTCGGAAAGACGGAAAACATGGTCGAGTTCCTGCTCACAGGAGGTTATGCATCTTGGGTTCTTGCATTTAAGAACATTGGTGAGAGTCTGCGGAGTTCCGATAACTTTTTTCTCGACAAGTTCGCCGTTTTTTATTACATTGACGGTTGCCTCGGGATCGACATAACCTATGGCGTCAAGGTTTACGGGAATATCGGCGTCTATTTTTATTATATCCTTCTTTCCCATTTTTCTGCTCGTGACATTTTTTATCAACGCTACACAGCAATCCAGTCTGTCGAGGTCGAGAAGTTCATAAAGTTTCATTGAGTTGCCGGCTGAAATGTGGTCAATGACTATTCCGTTCTGAATTGAATCAACGTTCATTTCTTTGCCTCCTCAAGAAGTTTGAGTATGAGAGCCATACGCATATATTTTCCGTTTAAGACCTGTTTGAAATAGCAGGCTCTCGGATCATTGTCAACCGCCACGCTTATTTCATTTACTCTCGGCAGCGGATGCATAATACAGAGGTCGGGCTTCGCTGTTTCGAGTTTTTTGGTATCCAAAATATAACTGTCTTTAAGTCTTAAATAATCTTCCTCGTTGAAGAATCTTTCGCGCTGAACCCTTGTCATATAGAGTATGTCGAGTTCGGGCATTACGGAGAGCAGGTCGGTTGTCTGCGAATAGGGAATGCCGTTCTTTTTTATGACATCCTTTTTGACATAACTGGGAAGTTTAAGTTCAAGCGGAGAGATGAGAACGAATTTTATGCCCGAATAGCGCGACATTGCGGCTATGAGAGAATGAACGGTTCTGCCGAATTTAAGGTCACCGCAAAGCCCTATCGTGAGGTTGTCGAAGCCGCCTTTTTCACGGTAGATTGTCAGCAGGTCGGCAAGAGTCTGCGTCGGGTGGTTGTGACCGCCGTCGCCCGCGTTGATAACGGGAATTGAAGCGTTTGCCGCCGCGACATAGGGAGCGCCTTCTTTCGGATGGCGCATTGCGATAATATCTGCGTAGCAGGAGACGGTCTTTGCCGTGTCCGCTATGCTCTCGCCCTTTGCGGCGGATGAGGATGAGCCGCTTGAAACGGAGAGAACATTGCCGCCGAGTTCATACATCGCCGCCTCAAAGCTGAGTCTTGTTCTGGTTGAAGGCTCAAAGAAAAGTGTGGCGAGTTTTTTGCCGTGGCATTTTTCGCTGTATTTCGCGGGATTTTCGATTATATCGCAGGCTGTTTTAACGAGTTCGTCGATTTCAGCCGTTGATAAATCCCTTATATCGATTAAACTTCTCATAATGTTATCCAGCTTTCATCGGAAGGATTGTTTCTGAATTTAATGAGTTTCGCGACATCCTCAGGCTTTATGTAGCCTGTGTCCGCGGCTACCTGCGCAACTGTGTCAAAATCGGTGAGAGAAATGTTTCTGACCTGAGCCTCCGCGAGACGGTCGAGCCCTTTCTGCATGCCGTAGGTGAATATGCTGACGATTCCGAGAACTTCCGCTCCGGCCTCGCGCAGGACATTTACTACTTCTATGACGCTGCCGCCCGTTGAGATCAGATCCTCAACAACTACAGCCTTGCCTGATGTCCAGTCCATGAATGTTGATTTGGGCACCGTTTATTGCGGCGTGCGCGATGCCTGCTGTTGAAGTTCCCATAAGCACCTCCGCTCCGGGATATTCCGCCTTGATTGTTTCGGCGAGAGCGTTTTCAACATCCGTGCGCACGACGGGCGCGGTGAGAGTCAGACGGTTGTCGCAATAGACGGGACTTTTGATTCCGCTCGCCCAGGTGAAGGGTTCTTCGGGGCGGAAAAATACCGCTTTTATTGAGAGTAAGTCTTTCGCGATAAGTTCTTTAATCTGCATATCTCTTCTCCTTTTATCCGACAAATTCAGAAATACATCTTTCATAAACGGCTACGGGATTATCGGCGGCTGTGATGGGTCTGCCGACCACAATATAATCCGAGCCGATTTCTTTTGCCTGCGCGGGAGTCATTACGCGCTTCTGGTCGCCGATATCGCCATCCGCGAAGCGCACACCGGGCGTTACGGTCAGGAAATCCGCTCCGCAGACTTCGTGCACCTTTGCCGCTTCAAGCGGTGAGCAGACTACTCCGTCAAGGCCTGAGTTCTTCGCGTTGAGCGCGTAGTGCATAACCACCTTATCCATCGGCTCATCAATAAGCAAATCATTTTTAAGCGCTTCGGAGTCGGTTGAGGTAAGCTGAGTGACGGCTATGAGCAGAGGTCTTGTGCCGTCTTCACGGGTCAAGCCTTCGAGCGCGGCGGTCATCATTCTGCAGGTGCCCGAAGCGTGCAGGTTGCAGATATCGACATCGAGATCCGAAAGCACAGCCATTGCTTTTTTGACTGTATTGGG
>CADAER010000093.1 GCA_902787025.1 Oscillospiraceae bacterium
ATTTTTCTGCACTAAATAAGTCACTTGTGTAACTTCCAGAAGTACCTTTTGTGGTTAATAATCCATCACGATATAAACCGGCAATCTCTTCAACTAACTTAATTGTACATTAATGACATCTATTTGTCAATATTGGTTGTGACTAAAAAATCATATCGTATAACCATACGATAGTGAGTACCATCAGCACTCGGTTTTGTGATATCCTTTGTAGAGCAGTCCGGCAAACACGGCGCAAAGCAATCCGCCCACGCTCATGATGATCAATACGTTTCCGTCCGCATGAACCGTCAGCGCGTTGACGGCGGCTGCGATCAACGGTACCACTGTTCCCAAAATACCGCCGAGCGTCAATGCGCCGAATCCGCGAATCAGCCTGATTTTCGGCAGCACTCTGTCCAATTTGGCGATTCTTTCCGATATCAGTTCCAGAATGCCGACGAGCATCAAAACAGCCGGAATAACGGCTATCATGAGTAATGTCATCATTAATGGAGAACCCGACCATTGCGACTGATCGATAAAGCAAAAAACAAGCCCGACAAAATACAGAATCCAGCCGATATTTCCGGGAATATCATACGCAATCCATCTGGCGTCGGATATTTTGGTTTCGTATATTTCTTTCATTTTTCAGAAAGCTCCTCTCATCATCAATACAGTATAAAAATTTCTCATGAATATTTCACGACGGTTTCACGCACTTTTATTCTTTCTATGAAACCATGGAATAACATCTTGACGTTTCGTCGGTAATTTTACTCCCATTCCTCCAAAAAAAGCGAAATTCCTGCTCAAAGCAATCCTCTTTGACGGTATAATACGACTTCATGTATACACACTCCTCTGTTTTTGAATTAGATTAAACTAACTTTATCATTTTATCATCAATCAGCAGAAAAATCAATATGATATAAAAAATTTGATAAATTTAAAAAAATACTAATATTTTCCCTCTTGACACATAACTCTTGTTATGTTATACTCAGGTTAGACAAAGCAAACTGCAAGTGAGGTTTCGGGAATGGCGGAGCAAGACAGCGGCACCAAGGAGCGGCTTTTACAATCAGGCAAAGAAGAATTTTTGCAGCACGGTTTTCAAAATGCCTCATTGCGCCGGATTTGTGCAAATGCAGGTGTGACCACGGGTGCATTGTATTTCTTTTTCAGAAACAAAGAGGATTTGTTCGGGAGTATTGTCGGGAAACCGCTCGCTGCGTATCACGAATTGATCGAGCGTTCTGCCAAAAAAGAAATCGAGGATGTATCCAGCGCCACCGGGAACGAAGAAAATTTAATGCGCCTTTTGATGACCTACCGCGAAGAATTTATTTTGCTCCTGGAGAAATCAGCAGACACAAAATACGAAAATTGTTTGACGGAGTATAAGGCTAACCTTGAAAAAGTGACGGCTGCTTTTTTTGAAAAATACGCGCCCGGCCAGGCAAACGGACGATTGATTCAACTGATCGTCAGTATGCGTGTGCAGGGCTATCTGGAAATCATACACGGAAATGACACGCTGGAGGAGGCGATGAAATTGGCAAAATATATGTCCTGTTACGCAGAAGCAGGATTTTCGGAACTGATCAGACAAATCAATCAGGAGTGTTGAGAGGCTGTCAAATCGACAGCCTCTTTTACATAACAAAACATAGCGATCGTTATGTGATTCAAAATGATTAAAGGAGCGATTTACAAATGAAAGAACGATACACCGTCACGACAGACGGTTTTTGCGGCAGATGGTTTGAGGGAACGACACACAAAGATAAGGTTGTCATCGTCATGCCGGGAACGGGTACAGCGGAGGAAAATGCCGTCAAACTCTTTGGCTTCATCCACAAGGCCGGTTATTCCGTCATGATGATCGCCAATTCCAAGTGGGACAAAGAGCTGCCGAGCGACCCGATACAGGTACCTGTGGAATATGCTGAAAAAGCCATCGCCGTCCTGAAAGAAGAAGGCTACACCCGTTTCGCCATGTACGGCATTTCGTTCGGCGCACGGTATTCTCTGCTCTGCGCCACACTGATTCCCGATATTGAGGTAGTTATGGCCGCTTCGCCCTACGATTATGTTACGGAAGGCGTTAAGGGAATCACGAATCCGCAGAACTGCTCGTCGCTGACTTACCGCGGGCAAGACCTTCCCTACCTTCCCGTGGAACTTTTGCACCACAATCTTTTGGCGGGCGTTTGCAAGCTGCTCAAATCCAGATACACCTTTAAGCAAATCATGCGGTTCGGTTACGACAGCTGCAAGGAAACCGAAGAAGCCAGAATCAGGGTAGAAAATATCACCGCGGATATTCTGCTGCTCTCCCCGGGCTATGATGACTGCTGGCCGTCCGACACCGCCGTTCCGAGAATGGAAAGGCTGATAAGGGAGAGCGGGAAATGCAAGCGTTTCAAGTCGGTGGTGTATGAAAAAGCCAGCCATATTATCGGCCTTGACCTGGACGCGACACCCGACCGCAAGAAGAAAATGCAGTCCATGCTGCAAGCCGAAATGAACAATCCGCAGGCCTGCGACGAAGCCCGCCGCGAAGGAATGAAGGAAATCATCGACTTCCTTGACGCTTGGGAATAATTTTTCCATCAGAACGACCGAAAAAAATCTCCGTTTTGTTCCGTTTTTGGCAGGAACGAAGCGGAGATTTTTGCTTGTCAATATATTCAATTTACACTTCCTTCATTTCCCTTGGATTAACAATACACAAATACACAAACCATACCATCATTCCAAAATTCATGCAGAATCCATCCAAACCGTTGGCAAGCGGATCGGCAGGAAGTATTTTTGCAATTGCGGAAAAAATGCACATCCATATAAGCGGCGAAAACAACGCAGCAGTCTTTTTGCAGACAGTCCTTCCTTTCACAATGTCAATCAGTTGCAGAATTAACGGCACCGCTACAAAAACATATGACACAAGCTGCATTGGCTGAAACAAATCCATCACGTCAATCGTTAAATCATGCGCCAACTCCGCATTTGCCGAATGAATACACCAAGAATAAATATAAATTCCCATCGACACAGTGAAATGAATGATGAGCCAGCCTATGGCACAAAGAGACCAAAGATACTGTTTCCGTGCTTTTCTTTTTTCATCCTTTACAATGTTTCCCATCGCTCTGAAGCCAGAAAGCAAAAATGTCATTCCCAATGCGGCAAGCAACAGCGTAACAGACACCCTCATCAGATTGTAATCTGCCCCATGTCCTCTATGTATCACATGAAAATTCTCGCCCACTGAAGTGGGGTCTACATATTCCAATAACCAATCGCCAATGCCAAAGCACAAGCTGCCGACGATGCCAAAAAGCCAATATTTTCTCGTTTTCATATTTCCTCCATTTTAATCAGATACATTTTGCGTATCAACGAAATTATAAATAATTTGCGGAAAATTGTCTGTATTAAACGCAAACGCTATCGTTATTTTTCTGTCAGAATATCCATGCGCTGATACCTGCCACAATCAAACCCGCCATAGGACAGACCAGTAGCGACCACAGAATCAGATGTTCGGGAAGCGCCAGCGTTTTCAATACGTCGTCAAAGCCGTTCGGATTCAAGACGCAGTTGCTCTGGTAATTTTGAGGAAGCCCAAGATCGGACGCGCCTCGCAGGATATAGAGCAGTTTGTCAAAATCGAGGATCGGATTTGCCCAGCCAACGCGCGCATAGAGTCGCGACGCCGCGACATAAAGCTCGGCGCATTTGAGCGCGTTCGCGTCGGACTGATCGTTTTTGTACAAATCAAACGCTTCTTTTCCTGAACTGCGCAGGTCTTCAATCTTCGCCTCCGTCTTCGCGAGATAATCGTCTTCGCCGGAATCCTGACGGAATCGTTCGATAGCGGCGGCGGCGCGATCCAGCATTTCGTCGAACCGCGACGCGCAAACGACAAACGTTTCGACGTTCGGCAATTTCGAGTCGGCGTCGTCCGCCGAACGCGTAAAGGTCGCGCGCAGATAGAACACGGGCGTTTCGTCGTCTTGCGCCGATTCTTCAGACGTAGAACCGAACATTCCGGGAGCGTAAGTAAGCTCGTCGAAAAGATCGACGTCTTGAAGATTTGCGTCAAAAGAGGTCGCCGACGCTTCGACGGTTATCGACGTTCTCGGCGCGAGCGCAAGCGCCGTCTCACGCGCAAAATGATCGCTGAACGTTTCGCCGCTCTCTTTGCGTAAATACCTGTCTCGAGCGATATATTCATACCATCCGCCGCTCCAAGGGCTGGGAGTCCAACCGTCGATATTTTTGATCTTTTCTTCCGCGACGGCGCGAGGGACGTTCCAACGCGTTTTCATGTCAAACAAGGGAACAAGTTTGAACGCGCTAAAATGCGGTATATCAGGCGAAAACGCGTGGACCGTAATCGTATGTTTGCCGGCGGAAACGCCTGCGAGAACAAATTCCTTCTCCCACGAAGACGCGCTCGTGAGCCAGCTTCCGTTCGTCCCGGCAAGCGCTTTATCGGAAACGACGGCGCCGTCTAATTCAATCGTCAGCGGTCGCGAATTCTCCGCGCTAAAGAAGGCCCAAAACTCATAATCGCCCGATTCTGGAAACTCGATTTCAAAATCGGCGTGAGAATCTTTGGAGCCCGACGGCGGGCAAAGCGCGACATATTTGTCGGAGTATGGCAATCCCCTGAGCGTCATGTCCCCGCCGGAAAACCATTCGGCTCGAAAAGTAAACGACTGACGCGGATTCGCCTCCTGCGCTCGAGTCTGAAA
>CADAER010000094.1 GCA_902787025.1 Oscillospiraceae bacterium
TTCGCGAAAAACTTGATTCGCTCACACCGAAGCCCGTTACAAAAAAGAACTTCACCCTCGTTTCTTCCTACACTCACGCCGTGGATATCCTCGATGTTCCCGTGCTGATAGGCGAGAGAATCAACCCCACGGGCAAGCCTAAGTTCAAACAAGCGCTTCGTGACGGCGACATTGATTACATAATGAATGAAGCGTTCGCCCAGACCGAAAAAGGCGTGCATATTCTCGATGTCAATGTCGGCCTGCCCGAAATCGACGAGCCTGCCGTGCTGACCGAAACCGTCCGGCGCATCCAGGCGGTAATCGACCTGCCTCTGCAAATTGACACATCCGATCCCGTCGCGCTCGAAAAAGCGATGAGAATTTACAACGGCAAGCCTCTTGTCAATTCCGTAAACGGCAAAGCGGAGAGTATGCAGGCGGTCCTGCCTCTCGTTAAAAAATACGGCTCACTCTTGATGAAAACGGAATTCCAGACACCGCCGAGGGCAGATATAAAATAGCGGAAAAAATAGTTAATGAAGCCGAAAAATATGGTATAGATAAAAAAGATATCATAGTTGACACGCTCGCGATGGCAGTCAGCAGCGACAAAGACGGAGCGCTCACAACCCTGCAGTCCATAAGGCTTATCAAGGAACGGCTCGGAGTCGGCACCTGCCTCGGCGTTTCGAATATTTCGTTCGGTCTGCCCGACAGACCTACCGTCAATTCCGCGTTCTTCTCAATGGCGATCTCCTGCGGGCTTGACGCCGCGATAATCAATCCTTATTCGCTCCCGATGATGTCGGCGTATTACAGCGGCTGCGCACTCACAGGCAGAGACGAAGGCTTTGCGCGATACATTGAATTTGCCAACGCGAACGCGTCGGTTGAAAAGCCTGCGGAGACAAAAGAAACAAAGCCCGAGTTGCAGGATGCTATAATAAAAGGGCAGGGGGCAAAGGCTGCGCAGATAACCGCCGAAATGATAAAAACCGTCGATCCGCTCGAAATAATCAGCGAACATATCGTGCCCGCCCTCGACTATGTAGGCACGGGGTTTGAAAACAACAGGTTCTATCTTCCGCAGCTACTTATGAGCGCCGAGGCTGCACAGAGCGCTTTTGACATCATCAAAAAAACAATACCTACATCGCAGCAGAAAAGCGGACATAAAATACTGCTCGCTACGGTAAAAGGCGATATTCACGACATAGGTAAAAACATCGTCAAGGTCCTGCTCGAAAACTACGGTTATGAAGTTATCGATCTTGGCAGAGATGTCGAAAAAGAGGCCATTCTCAAAGCCGTAATCGAAAACGATGTCAAAATGGTGGGCCTGAGCGCGCTTATGACCACAACCGTTCCCGCCATGGAGGAAGCGATAAAACTCCTCAACGAAAAATGTCCCGATGTCAAGGTGACGGTCGGCGGAGCGGTTCTCACTCAGGAATACGCCGATATGATAGGCGCCGATTTTTATTCAAAAGAAGCCATGGCGACAGTCCGCTATGCAGAAAAATTATTCAAGGGGAAATAAGCAATGATAAACATCATAAGAGTTCCCGACAGGTTCAAAATTCACTATGACACCACGGATTATATCCGTGATGACGGCGTTCTGCGCTTTGAAGGCATTGACGGCAAACTCAAGGTTCTGCTGACAGCCACAAGGAGCAAGCCAACGTTCATCGAACTGCGCTGGCTCGGCAGAACGGATGAAAAAGTCAGCGTTCTCGGCGACACCTGGGAGCGCGCATACGGCGATCTAATGTGGAAAGGCATCCACGCCGAAAGCTTTATGCCGTGGTATTTCTTTATCAAAGGCGAAACGGATATTCTCGCCTGCGGTGTTGAAACACGCCCCGCGAGCTTTGTCTCGTGGAGTTACGACAAAGAGGGCATAAGCTGCTGGCTCGATGTGCGTTGCGGCGGCAGCGGAGTCGAACTCGGCGGCAGAGAGCTTGAGGCGGCAACAATAATCAGCAAGGTTTTCAGAAACATTTCTTCATTTGACGCGGCGTGTAAGTTCTGCAAAATGATGTGTCCCGACCCCATCCTCCCCGAAAATCCCGTTTACGGCGGCAACAACTGGTATTACGCGTACGGTGAGAGTTCTTACGCCGATATAATTAACGACGCAAAACTGCAGTCGGAACTCTCTCCCGGCCTTGCAAACCGTCCGTATATGGTTATTGACGACGGCTGGCAGATAAACCGCGTATCGGGTCCCTGGGAGCCCAACGAGAAATTTATAGATATGTCCGCGCTCGCGCTCGATATAAAAGAGATGCGCGTTCATCCGGGAATCTGGGTAAGATATCTCAATACAAGAAGCGAAGTGCCCGAGATTATGCAGCTCAAGGGCAGGTCAGACAACGGCGAATTCACTCTTGACCCCTCGCATCCCAAGGTGCTTCACTATGTAGCGAGAGAAACCCGCAAATTAGTGTCATGGGGCTATGAACTCATAAAGCACGATTTTTCCACTTATGATATTTTCGGTAAGTGGGGCAAGGATATGAACGGCAAAATCACCGACGACGGCTGGGCTTTTTATGACAGAGCAAAAACCTCCGCCGAAATTGTGCGCAACTTTTACCGTACCATTTATGAAAACGCGGGCGACGCTCTCATACTCGGCTGTAACACAATCAGCCATCTTGCCGCAGGCTATGTTCACATAAACCGCGTCGGCGATGACACAAGCGGAATAAGCTGGGCAAGAACAAGAAAGATGGGCATAAACTCCCTCGCGTTCCGCCTGCCGCAGAACAGGGCGTTTTATATGATTGACGCCGATTGCGTGGGCTTTATGAAGGGCAAAATCAAGTGGAAATACAACAAACAGTGGCTCGACCTTCTCTCGAAGAGCGGCTCGCCTCTGTTCATTTCCTGCGCGAGAGGCACGCTGAGCGACGATGAAATGCGCTATGTCCGCGACGCCTACGCGCACGCCTCGAGGCAGAACGACAAAGCGGTTCCTCTTGACTGGGAAATAACCGCCACGCCCGACACCTGGCTTTTCAACGGCAAAGAAGAAGTGAGATTCGAGTGGTACGGCAACGGAGCTATGATAGAGTAAAAGAAAAAAATAAAAAGCAGTGATTTTCAGAATCACTGCTTTTTTATGGAGCAGGGTACGGGAGTCGAACCCGCCGCTGAGGCTTGGGAAGCGTCCGTATTACCGATATACTAACCCTGCAGATTTGTCCTCGATGATATTATCATAACGCAGGCAGTATGTCAAGATTATGCAGATGTCAGACATTTCGGCTGAATATTGCTGTTTTTTTGATTTTTTTCGAATTTTTTAAAAAAAATTCAAAAAAGCGTGGGAATTTTCAATTCTCATGTATCTATATAAGTGAAAGCATTTTTTTAAAAGCAAAAATATGCTTGATTTGTGTAATTATCAGTCTGATTTTTTATTATCGGAGGTATTTATGAAAACTGGAAAACGCATTTTATCGCTTTTTCTCTCGCTGATGCTCGCGCTCGGCACGGTAGCGGTCGGGGGAATAAACGCGGCGGCGCGGGATAGCGAGACCATTCTCAAAATAGGCAATGATTACGCAATTACTAACGGAGAAATCGCGCAGCAAGGCGGCGAGGGCTGGAGTATTTCGGTAAACGATGATGCTGTTACGCTCAATTTTGACGGCCTTGATCTGACTCTCGTTAGCAACTGCATTTTTGCCCAAAATCTTGACCTCACAATTACAGGCCGCGCGAGTCTGACAAGTAATTCTGGTAATGTCATAAGTGCAACAAACGTAAACCTGAAGCTTAACGGCAATTTTACACTCAAATCAACTTATCAGAATGCGCTTTGTCTTTCAAATAGTGATTTAATTATTGACGGCGGTTCCGTTAGTGCTGTCCGTGCCGGAAAGGGCACTGCTGTTTCTGTCGACGGCGTAATGACCGTCAACGGCGGTTCGGTTTATGCAGAAACCCCCTTTAGTTATGCAATCACCGCCGGCGAATATCTGACCGTCAACGGCGGCTCGGTTTACGCGAAGACCGAAAGTAATTATGCAATCGTCCACGGCGGAGACCTCACCCTCAACAACGGTGAGGAATTTGTGCTGG
>CADAER010000095.1 GCA_902787025.1 Oscillospiraceae bacterium
ATCACGCAGGACGCCGTGGTGCAGTTTTTTACGCTGGTCGGCATACTGATAATAATGATATGCCTTAACTGGAAGCTGACTTTATTTTCTCTGCTTCCGATTCCGTTGGTTGTTATCATAGGCAGATTCTTCGGGAAAAAGATTGGCCCGAGATATATGCGGCTCTGGAGAAGAGGCTCTGCGATAAACACCCTGCTGACGGATACGATACCCGGAATAAGAGTCATCAAGGCATTTACAAATGAAAAATCAGCCGTTGACAAATATGACGCATACAATGACGAGTGGCTCAGGGAGGATAATCAGGTCGCGAAGATCTCAAGCATATTCCCCGCATTCATGACCTTCCTTGTCACTTGCGGCTCGCTTATAATCTGGTTTTCGGGCGGCTCCTTCGTAATATCGGGCGCGAAAGGCTTCTCAACGGGTCTTCTTGTCAGCTTTGTTTCTTACGCGAGCATGTTTTACAATCCCGTAAACTTCTTTGCGAATTTCTCAGATACATATCAGAATACTCTCGCTTCCGCCGAGAAAATTCTCGATATACTTGACGCAGAGCCCGAGCACGATTTCGGCAAAGGAAATATTCCCGACAGGATCAAGGGAAAAATCGAATTCAAAAATGTAAATTTCTCATTTGACCGCTCAAAAAAGGTGCTCAGCAACATAAATCTCACCATAGAGCAGGGAGATATAGTGGGGATCGTCGGAACGACGGGCTCCGGAAAATCAACACTTATCAATCTGCTTATGAGATATTATGACGAATACGAGGGCGATATTTTTATAGACGGCAAAAACATAAAGGATATCGACATCGGCTATTACAGGAATCAGATAGGCTTCGTTCAGCAGGAGCCGCTGATGTTCAGAGACACCGTATTCAACAATATTGCCTACGGCAGCAGCAACCCCCATGTTGAGCAGATACTCGCCGCCGCGGATATAGCCAACGCGCACGGCTTCATATCAAGGCTTCCCGACGGATATGATACGCTTGTGGGCGAGCGCGGAATAGGCCTTTCGGGCGGAGAAAAGCAGAGGCTCTCCATCGCAAGAGCGGTTATGAAAAACCCCTCGATCCTGATATTTGACGAAGCGACCGCCGCGGTGGATTCCGAGACGGAGCATCTTATCCAGGAGGCTATAGAGAGGCTTATACGCGGCAGGACCACGCTTATGATAGCCCACAGGCTTTCCACCCTGCGCAATGCCAATAAGATAGTGGTCGTGGATAAGGGAGAGATCATAGAATGCGGAACTCCCGATGAGCTCATGGCTTTGAAGGGCAAATATTACAAGCTTATTCAGATCCAGTCCATGGGAGAGCAGCTTCGCAGGAAAAAGGAAGAAGAGAATTTTGAATGAGGAGCGTGAATCAAAATGATAACATACATTGACGGACCGGAAGTAAAAATAACCGAAAATGACGGTATCTTTGTGGATGTTGAATTTTTCCATTCAAAAGAAAAATTGACGGGTCTTGAGCCGCGAAGGCTCTTTCCGAGATCGGGAATAGACAGATATGTGGCGCTTCTGGACGGCGAAGGCAACCAGGTGGCGGTGATAAGAAAAATGGAAAATCTTCCCGAAGAATCCAGAAGCGCTCTTACCAAGGCCCTTGATGAATATTATATGATCCCGAAAATACTCAGATTTATCAAAATGACGGAAAAATTTAAAATCTGGATGTGGACAGCCGAGACAGACAGAGGTATAATAACCTTTGAGATAAGAAACCACATAGCGTCGGTTAAACCTCTGTATGACGGAAGGGTGCTTATCAGAGACGCGAACGATAACAGATACGAAATCCCCGATTACAGAAAGCTCGACAAAAAGAGCAAAGCAATGCTGATGCCGAAACTTTGAGAAGGAGACCTGATAAATGAAACTGATTATTGCAATAGTGAATAATGACGACAGCGCCGTGGTAGCCTCAGCGCTCACAAAGGAGAATTTCACGGTAACGAAGCTTTCGACTACGGGCGGTTTCCTTATGGTGGGCAACACTACGCTTCTCATAGGCACCGAGGATGAAAGGGTAGATACAGCCAAGCAGATAGTGGCCAAATATTCGAGAACGAGGACCCACGAGGCGGTAACGACCGAATCCTTCGGAAGAGGCTTTGCCGAGGGCGCGCTCGCAAACGATGTTTCCGTAGGCGGAGCGACGGTATTCGTTCTTTCGGTTGACTCAATGGGAAAATATTGACAGAAACGATTTAATAAATCGCAGTTGTAATTCCGGTGCTTTTATTGCGCCGGAATTCTTTATTGACAGGATTTTTTATATAATAACAGTAATATGTGCCGTTCAATAAAAAACTTCTAAGTCGGCTTTTGCTGTCCGTATTCTTACTCAGCAAATCACTTTTTTTCTTGTAATTGCTCTTGAAATATTATATAATTTAAGTAAATTTGCAAAGGGAGGCGTTTATATGGCAGACGCGAGCAGAAAACTGAGGATACTCCGATTACTGGATTTGCTTCGCAGCGAGACTGATGACGAGCATTGCCTGACTACCGTGGAAATCTGCGAGAGGTTAACCGCTGAAGGATATGAGTGTGACAGAAAGACTCTCTATGATGATGTTGAACTTCTCAACGCTTATGGTGTTGCGATTGAAAAGCAGAGATGCGGTAAGGGTAACGGATACTATATTGCCGATCAGCAGTTTGATGTGAGCGAACTGAAGATTATCGTTGATGCTCTTCACGCCGCCAATTTCATTAATGAGAAAAAAACCGATGCGCTGATTGAAAAGGTTGCCCGTCTCGGAGGTAAACACAAAGAAGGCGCAATCAAGGCAATTGATGTTCATTTCAACAACCGCAAGCACAGCAGCACCCACACCTATTATAATGTTGAAACCATTGCCAAAGCCATCAGCGAGAAGAAGAAAATCTCGTTTTACGCCTATAATCTCAACTACAAGGCAACTCCGGTTTACAGACATCATAAGAAGAGATACACGGAGGAGCCGATATCGCTGGTGTTTCACAGTGATAACTACTATGTGATTATTTATCGCGAGGACAGAGGTGTATTCACAAGGAGAATAGACCGTTTATCGGATATAAGCGTATGCGACGAACCCATCAGCGCGGAAGCCGAGGCGAGAATCGCTGAAACCGAGAAGTTCAGCACGGATGTATTCGGAATGTATATAGGCCGGAGGGAAAAGGTCACGCTTGAATTCACCGATGAGACCTTTGAATACATATTTGATAAATTCGGTGAGAAACAGAAGATAAAAAAATCCGAGGTTATAGACGGTGTGCAGATATACAGCACAGAGGTTGACGTTGAGATAAGCCCGCCGTTCTGGGGATGGATCTGCACATTCGCAGGCAAGCTGAGAATAGCCGGCCCGGACTGGGTGAACACCGAATTCAATAAATGGAAAAAGAATGAGAATAAGATAGTTACGGAGTAATTATAAGCGATTTATTATCTCGATTATTTCTGAGTTTTTCAAGAGCGGCTGTTTCGGGCACTTTTTCCTCGATACCGTATCGGGGTTTTTGTACCATTTTCCTTTCAGTTTTTCTCTGACAGACATTTCATAGTTTGAAATATTTCTATTGGATGAAAGTACAAAAAGATGTTTAAATACGGATAATAATATGCTATAATCAAATCGACAAATCGGGATTT
>CADAER010000096.1 GCA_902787025.1 Oscillospiraceae bacterium
TCGCCGCGCTCGGATATATTTCGATAATATATGCGTCAAGATTTTAAAAAACCTCTCCGTCGGAGAGGTTTTTTTACTGAAAATATTTAAGGCATATTCCCGCGGTGATAATTGAGATAACAGCAACCGCCAACCCGTATTTTGAAGAGAACACGGCAACAGAGTCTTTCGCCGTCTTATCTCTGCTTATTACGAAAACAGTAACATCGAATGAGCAGAGCAGAACCATTGAGAGATACGCTTCGGCGCTTAAAGCGGATTTGGGAATGATAAACGCGGCTGCGCAGATAAGCAGTGATGCGATAATGACGAAGAGCAGTTCTTTCAACAAGTTTCGCCGTGCCTTTAAAATACATATCCATATCACAAGCGCAAAAAGGAAAAACGGTGAGAAATACAGCAGAACTTTCAAACTGTTTCTGAATATTAAGCCTGCCGTTTCAATTGAAAACATCGCTTCGTAAGGATTGCGTCTGCGATAAAGAACAAACGACAAAATGAAAATAATAACAAGCGGTATAACGGTAACCGCGGGAGGTATTCGGGCGGTTTTTTTCATAATTTTTTCAGGAGCGGTTTCGCTTTTTTTATTGTTGCGGGTTTTCCCGTTTTTTTGTTTTTGCCCGCTTTCGTTTTTGCCCGGAATGCCCGTATTGAGAAAAGCGAGGCATAAAGGAACGGGAATCATGGCGGCTGTTGTTTCGGGGCTTATAAAAAGCGCCGAAAGACATAACGGCAGCGTAAAAAACAAGGTCTGCCTTTTTAATGCAAAAACAATGCCGATAATCAGAAAAGCCGCCGAGGTGTAGTTTTCAATCTGCATTGAATATACACAGGACCTGTTCATACAGCAGTAATACGCGAACAGAACAACAGAGCAAAAGACAAGCGCCGCCCTTTTTTCGTCATCAAAGATTCCGTAACAGCGATACAGAAGCAAGGCGAAGGCGCAATAAAAAAGGAGGCAGGCGAAAAACTTGACGGTAAAAAAGCCCGCGACCGAACCGCTTGTTTCATAATAAAACTTTATTGAAACAAGCAGCCACATCAGAAAAAACATTTTGTGCCTGACAAAAAACTCTTTTCCTTTTGAAATTGCGGAACTCATAAAAACTCCAGTTATTGTAATGATTCGGAAAAACGGGCAAGGGAGCTGAATGTGACAGCCTTATCCGATTTTTCGCCTTTGTCGTTGATATAAACCGGTGTGCAGCCTGCGTTTATTCCCGCGCCTACATCTTTTTCGGAGTCGCCGACCATATAAGAAAGCGACAGGTCAATATTAAACTCTTCGGCCGCGCGGAGCAACATTCCTGGTGCGGGTTTGCGGCAGTCACACTCGATTTTCAGTTCGGGAATCTCGCCTTCAAAGCCTTTTTTCGGATGATGAGGGCAGAAATAGATTTTATCGATATACGCGCCCTGTTTGCCCAAAAGCATTTCAAGGCGGTTGTGAATCTCGGAGAGCGTTTCAAGACTGCACTGCCCGCGCGCAATTACGGGCTGGTTTGTAACGACAAACACCAGATAGCCGAGCGAGTGGAATCTGTTTATTGCTTCTGCCGCGCCGTCGATAAGTTCAATCTCGTCGGGATTCCGGATATAGTCACGCAGAACATTTATTGTTCCGTCACGGTCCAGAAAAACCGCTTTCCGCTTTTCCGAGTCATATTTTCTCACAAAGCCTTTTTCAAGGTCTTCAGACGCTTTGGCGAGCCTTTCGGGAGTGCCGATATCAAGAACATACTCGGCGCTGCGGTATGAGTAAACTCTTCCGGTTTGGACGAGAGGCAAAACGATGTCGCGGTCGAAATCCGCCGCGCCTTCAATATTGAGTTTGCTGAATATCTCAGGCGAGACAAGCTGAATGCCTGCGTTGCACAAGTTCGGGTAGTTTTCGGGCTTTTCAGATTCTTTCAGATAAAGCGCTTTTACGGTTCCGTCGCCGCCTTCAAGCACAACGGTGCTGTCCGCGGGATGAGTGCCGGGATGTGTAAAGAGAGTAATAAGAGCGTTGCTTTTCCTATGAAAATCAGCCATTCGCTTCAATGAAAAATTGAAAAGCAGATCCCCGCTGCAAAGCAGAAAATCCTCTTCGGGTTTTATTTTAAAAAGGGCGCCTGCTGTTCCGAGAGGAGTATCTTCGACATAATATTCGATATTTACTCCGTATGAAGCACCGCTGCCGAAATAGTCTTTGATTTTTTCGTTTAAGTAGCGGGTGATAATGATAAAATCGCTTATACCGTTTTCTTTAAGACATTCAATCTGACGCAGGAGAACGGGTTTGCCGCGCAGATCAACCATCGGCTTGGGCAAATCCGAACAGATTTCACCCATCCGCGAACCTAAACCGCCTGCAAGAATTACCGCTTTCATAAAATCTCCCGTCTGATTATTTACCAGGATTAATCGTTATGTTCATACATTATCTGCGTGCCCGTTTTTTCAAACGCGAAGGGGATGAATTTGAGGTCGGGCAGCGCGTTTCTGACCGAAGGCTGTTTCTCCTTCGGAACATAAAGCAGCATAAAACCGCCTCCGCCCGCGCCGAGAAGCTTGCCGCCGACAGCGCCGTTTTTCAGGGCTTTTGAATATATATCTTCTATTTCGTCCGTCGTAATTATTTTTGAAAGAGTTTTTTTGAGTCCCCAGGTGTGATTGAGCAGTCTTCCGAAATCATCAAAATCACCGTCGAGAACGGTTTTTTCGGCTATGTCAACCATTGACTTCATCTCGTGAAGGCAGGGAATGTTGAGTTTTATTCTGCTTCTCTGTTCCTCGGCGACCTCCCCTGAAAAATGGGTGAAGCCCGTGAAAATGAGCATAAGATTTTCCTGCAGGGAACGCAGGCGTCTTTCGGATGTTATCAAAGGATTTACCTCTGTTTTATCCTCATAAAAATCAATTCTGTTGAAGCCGCCGAACGCCGCTATGACCTGATCCTGAACGCCGCCCGCTTCATTGCAGAGTTCGCGTTCAAGATAAATCGCTTCATTGGCGAGAGTCATTTTATCGGGATATTCGCCGTGAATCGCGTGAAGGCTCTGTAAAAGTCCGACCGCGAATGAGGAGCTTGAGCCTATTCCCGAGCAGGCGGGCAGATCCGCGTCGTATGATATCTGGACTCTGTCTGTGGGAATGAATTTGAGCGCGTTTCTCACAAGAGGATGGTTTACTTCATCCGCATCGCAAAAACGCTCGATTTTCGAATATGTCAGCTGGCTTTTATAGTTGAAAAACGGGGGTAAATAGCGCACTGTTGAATAGCAGTATTTGTCAATGCTCGTTGAGAGCACGCTGCCGCCGAATTCGTCGTAATACTCTTTGAAATCGGTGCCGCCGCCGAAAAATGATATTCTGAAAGGAGTTCTTGTTATAAGCATTTATTCACACTCCCATTTGATTTCTTTTGCTTCGAGAATATTTTTGAGAAGG
>CADAER010000097.1 GCA_902787025.1 Oscillospiraceae bacterium
GAATCGCGAAAAGCGACATAACCTCTTCGGGCTTCGGCTTTTCAATGATTTTGTCGCACGCCATTATTCTGCTTTCGCCCTCAACGGGAGTGACGCCAAGAGAGCAGTAAAGACCTATTTTGTCACGGTCAACGCTTTGCACGCCGACAACTGTTTTTTCATATTTTTCATAGACCCGGCAAAGCTGACCTATGGCGGGATTTTTATCATTTATCACAACATCGTCGCCGTAAAGAACAGCGACGGGCTCACCGGCGGCAAACGCCTTCGCACAGTAGAGCGCGTGAGCGAGACCTTTGGTTTCTTTCTGACGGATATAACTTATGTTCGCAAGCTCCGTCACCTTTGTTATGCTTTCAAGCAGCTTGGCTTTCGAGGGATTTCCCTCAAGGTTTTTCTCGAGTTCAAACGAGTGGTCAAAGTGGTCCTCAATAACACCCTTGCCCCTGTTTGTGATAACGAGAATGTCGGTTATTCCCGATGCCGCCGCTTCCTCCACAAGATATTGAATTGCAGGCTTGTCAACGATGTTGAGCATCTCTTTGGGAACAGATTTCGAAGCGGGCAGAACCCTTGTGCCGAGCCCCGCGGCGGGAATTATCGCTTTTGTGATTTTCATATTTCCGCTCCTTTAAGTGATAAGTTTTTCGGCAAGCGACATCAGCAGACGGCAGGCTAATGAGAAAAGGAAATAACTGCAGATAAAGTTTATAACCGAGGTGCCGCCCACATTGTAGAGCACAACCCGCAGCGGAATTTCCTCACGGGTGTTTTCACGCACAAGTCTTATATCTTTAAGTGTTTTGGTGTAGCAGAAATAATCCGCGAAAAGTCCGGAAATAATATGAGCGAGAACAAAAGCGCCCGCGCATGCAAGGAATTTCGGATCCTTCGAAAGAGTTTTGCCGGTCATTACCATGGCGTTGTAGAGTTTCTGCTGCTGCTCCGCGCTCATTGCGCCTCTGTTTTCGGTCATCTCATCGTAAACCTCGTTGTAAACGCTGATGTAAAGAGCGCTGTCTTTTTCGAGGATGGGTGTTATGATAAGTGAGATGGCAATGAATATTCCGAAGAACGCGAGACCCGCTTTAAGCATTCTTCTGTAAAAGAAATAAAATGGTGAGAGGAAGAAAGCTCCCCAGTTCCACGACGCTTTTAATCCGCCTTCCGAAAAACGCTTGAATTTCGGAATGAATTTACGCTGATAGTTTTTGAGATAAACCGCTATATCCGCCGCCTTGAAGCCGCCGATTTCGTCATCATCCGTAAGCCCCGTGCCTCTGAGATACGGGCTTTGATGCGGGAACGGAGTGTTGTTAAATGGGAAGGGGATGTTCGCGTTCATGCCGACGGGCATCGGGTTGTGGCAGTTTTTGCAGGCGAAAGCGCCGGGCTCGTTCTTCGTGCCGCACATCGGGCAGAAAAGTCCTTCGGTCGCTTCCTGTTTGTATTCGCCCGCGTAAGTGACGCTTTCCGTTTCGGGAGTGCTGTCTTCATAAACGGGAGCATCGGGCGAGTCGGGTTGCCAGATATAGCCCGAAGCGTGCAGATAACCGTTGACACAGCTGCCTAACTTGTCATAGCAGGCGCGGTGCTGCGGCGTCGCACATTCGGGGCAAACAACAATATCTTCGCCCGGAAGCAAGGGTTGATTGCAGCCGGGGCAGATCTGATTTTCGTAATTCATAATTTACACCTCTGAAAGAACTATACCATATAATTTTATACCAAATATGAACAAATTGCAATATTGTAAAAAATTTATTAAACACTTTACTTTATACTGATTTTTATATATAATATAAAATTGATTTAATATTGTTTAAAGTTCGTTAAGGAGATTTATTTATGATTCAATACGAAGAACTGCGTCTTTCGCTTCTTGACCATGAGGAAAAATTAAAACAACTTAAAATATCACTCGGTCTTGATAAAGCGGCGGAAGAAATCGCCGAACTCGAAAAGCAGCAGGCGGAACCCGCATTCTGGGATGACATCGCGAATTCCCAGAAGGTAGTGCAGAGAACGGCACAGCTTAAAAATAAAATCAGTTCATACGAAAGCCTCAAAGGCGAGTATGAAGACGCGCTGACAATGATTGAGTTAGCCGATGAAGAGGGCGACCTCGACCTTTTTGACGAGTGCAAAGAAAGCGTTGACAGCTTCGTAACAAAGCTTGACAGCATGACTCTTTCAACCCTTCTCACCGGTGAATATGATTCCAAGAACGCGATTCTGACTTTCCACGCGGGCGCGGGCGGAACCGAAGCGCAGGACTGGAACCAGATGCTTGTGCGTATGTATGAGCACTGGGGCGAAAAACACGGCTTCAAGGTCAGCCTTATCGACTTTCTCGACGGCGACGAAGCGGGTCTTAAATCCGCCGTTCTGCTTATCGAAGGTGAAAACGCATACGGCTATATGAAGAGCGAAATGGGCGTTCACCGCCTTGTCCGTATCTCCCCGTTTGACGCGTCGGGCAGAAGACACACATCGTTCGCGTCACTTGAAGTTATGCCCGAAATCGACGATACGGTAGATGTCCAGATTAACCCCGATGATATAAAAATCGACTATTACCGCGCAAGCGGAGCGGGCGGTCAGAAGGTCAACAAAACCTCATCCGCCGTCCGTATCACCCATATCCCAACCGGCATTGTCTGCGCGAGCCAGGTCGAGCGCAGCCAGTATCAGAACAGGGATGTCGCGATGAAGATGCTCAAATCCAAACTTATTGAAATCAAGGAAAGAGAGCACCTCGACAAGATTGAGGATATCAAGGGTGAGCAGAGGGAAATCGCCTGGGGCAGTCAGATACGCTCCTATGTGTTTATGCCCTACACCCTTGCGAAGGATCACAGAACAGGCTTCGAAATCGGCAACATAAACGCCGTTATGGACGGCGATATTGACGGCTTCATCAACGCGTATCTACAGATGGAAGCCAACAAAGACTGATTTTTTTGAGTGGTGTGACGGATGAAAATTATTGACATTTCACGCGATGTTATGCAGGCGGAGCTTTATCCGGGCGATCCGCTGCCCGAGCTTACCCGGCTTGAGACTATGGGCGATGACTGCAGCTACAATTTAAGTTCGGTTTCAATGTGCTGTCACACCGCAACCCATGTGGACGCGCCACTGCATTTTATTGATGACGGGGAAAGCATTGAAAACTGCCCGCTTGACGCCTTCATCGGCGAATGCCATGTTGTTTCCGTCCGTCCCGGAATAATTACGGGCGAGGATGCCGAAACGCTTCTTCCGAAGGGCTGTCAGCGGCTTATCATCAAAGGCGACGGCAGGTCGTTTTTTATGGACAGCGCCGCCGAATACATAGCTCAGCTCGGCATTAAACTTATCGGCACGGATTCT
>CADAER010000098.1 GCA_902787025.1 Oscillospiraceae bacterium
GAAGCTCGGGAGTTCTGTAAATGGTGTTCGTGGTAAAGATTCTGTCGATATCGCCTGCGGCAAATGCTTCATCAAAGGCTTTTAAGCCGTTGCAGAAAAGCCCGAATGCACAGCAGATAAAGACTCTTTTTGCCTTTGCCATCGAAAGCAGAGCGAGAAAGGTTGCGACCATTTCGGAGCGGGATTCGGAATTCTCGAAAAACGCCGAGAATTTCTGTTTCGTTCCCGATTTGAATTTTTTGACTATCCATTCGATTCTCGAACCGACCGAGACAATCTTATGGGCGACAATGCCAGAGAACGCTTCAACCGGAGGAGGCAGACGGCGTTTGCCCTTGCCTACGGCTTCAAGATAAGCTTTGTAGATTTTGGCGGGTTCGTGAATTCTTGTGTATGTCATATCCGCTTCAATCTCTTCGGGAGTGCGGCAGTAGTAATCGAAACCGTTCGCGCTTTTCGCGAGCTGCGCCGCGACGAGTTTGCAATCCTGATATTCGGTAAGCTCGCCTCGCAGTTCCTCGACAAGTTTTTCTGCTTCCTCGTGAACGGGAAGCAGGGAGACGGTTTTGATGTAAACCAGCCTCGCCGCCATTTCGAGAAACTCGCTCGCAACATCGAGGTTTTCCTGCTGCATCATTCTGACATATTCAAGATATTGTTCGATAAGGTCAAGGATAGGGACATCGTTTATGCTTACCTTCTTTTTGCTGATGAGGGCAAGCAGCAGTTCCATAGGACCTTCGAAAACTTCAATTTTGTATGATAACTGTTCCAAAAGAAACCTCCGTAGTAATCAAAGAAAAGCGTGAAACGGGAAAGCCGCGATAAATGAGATTCCCTGCATAACGAGGCCCGACAGCAGAGCGAGCGGCTTGTCAAGGATGCCGAAAAAGATAAGAGCGAAAATCGCGATTATTATGTAGCGTTCATACTGCATAAACTTGAAATAATATTTTTTCGGAAGAAGGATGGAAACAACCCTTGAACCGTCAAGCGGCGGGATGGGCAGAATATTGAAAACCGCTAGCCCGACATTTATATATGCGGCATAGTAGAAGAAATAAATACAAACTGTAATTACGGTGGCGGTGACGCCTCTGTTTGCCGCAGTAATAAACGCGTATCTCAGGAACATAAAGATTGTTGCCATAATGAGATTGGAAAGCGGTCCCGCGATCGCGGTGAGCATCATATCGCGCTTGGGATGTTTGAAGTTGCGCATATTGACCTGCACGGGCTTTGCGTAGCCGAAGCCGACAAGAAAAATCATAGCGGCACCGAGCCAGTCTATATGAGCAAGCGGGTTTATTGTGAGCCTGCCCTGCGCTCTCGGCGTATCATCACCGAGTTTTGTGGCGATGAGCGCGTGCGCGTATTCGTGAATCGGCAGAGTGCAGAACACTACAAACACGCTTGAGAAAACGCCTATAATTGCGGTTAATTTGTCGCCGCTCCGAAGTAAGTTCAGAAGCATAATTTACTCTCCTCGATAGTTCGCCGTAACCGTTCTCGGCAAACCGTTGAAATCTTTTTTTATTGAAGTGTTTTCACAGCACTGTGAAAACAGGTTGCTGACTTCCTCAGTCTGATCTTCACCGCACTCAACGGAAACGAGCGCGCCTTTTTTTAATGTGGGAAACCAGACGGAACGGATTGCTCGGTAGAAATCAAGACCGTCCTCGCCGCCGTCAAGCGCCTCCCGAGGTTCCGCTCTGACTTCTTTCTGCAGGTTTCCGAGTTCATCTGTTTTTATATAAGGCGGATTTGACAGAAGAATATCAAATTCCGTTTTATTCTCAACCGTTCTGATACCGTCGAATATGTCGCCTTTGACAGCGTAAACATTTTTGAGATTATATCTTGAAATGTTTTTTTCGAGAAAGCGGAACGCTTCTGCCGATTTTTCAACGGCGAAAACCGTTGCGGAAGGATTGTGAAGCGCGACGGTTATCGCTATGCATCCGCTGCCAGAACAGAGATCAAGAACTTTCGCGTCAATTTTGTTTTTAAGGTAAGCATCCGCTTCATCGACAAGCATCTCGGTTTCGGCTCTCGGAATAAGAACGCCCTCGCCCGTATAGAACGCATTGCCGTAAAACTCCCATTCGCCGAGAATATATTGAAGAGGTCTGCCGGACAGGCGTTCTTCCGTGAGTTTTATGAAACGGTCCGCGGTTTTTTCATCCGCTTCGGTTATGCCTTTTAATATTTGCTCTTTTTTCAGGGGTCCGCCGGAAAACTCAAACAGAATACGCGCTTCTTCCTCAGCGTTTTCGGTTCCGTTTTGCGAGATCAGACCTGCGGCGGATTTCAAAAGATCGTTAATCTTCCTCATCGGCGGGTGTCTCTCCGACAGATTCGGATCGGATTCTTCCGTTGCGGGAGGTTCCTGTTCTGCGGCGGGTTCCTCTTTTTCGGGTGCGCCGTTGAGAGCCGCTTTGAGCGCCGCTATGCCTACTTCGATAATGTCATCTGTCGGTTCGGCGGTTGTTATTCTCTGCATCCACAGACCTGGCGCCGAAAGAATCTTAGTAAGTTTGTTGGGGTATTTGCCCGCAAGCTGTATGAACTCGAAACCGACGCCCATAATCAGCGGAAGGATAAGAAGCTTGACAATCAGCCATCGCCAGGTGCTTTTAAGGATGAAATCCGGTAAAACGAGCGCGAATACCGATGAGATGATGATGCTGATAATAATCGAGAGGAAAATGAAGCTTGTGCCGCAGCGGGGATGAAATCTTCCTTGTTTACGGACATTCTCTACCGTTAAATTGAGACCTGCCTCAAAGCAGAAAATGGATTTGTGCTCCGCTCCGTGATACATATAGACACGGTGTATTTCTTTCATCTTTGAAACTATAACCATATAGACAACAAAAATGATTATGCGGATAAAGCCTTCAAACAGAGTTCTGATTTTGAGGATGCCGCCGTCAAAAAGTCTTTCGTTTATGAAAGTGAACGCTTTTGACGGAGCATACATAAACAGAAGGAAGGAAAGACCGAGACTTAAAACCATTGAGACAACGCCTATGACCGACATCATCTTGGGACCGAAGTGGTCGCTCAGCCATTTGTCAAGTTTGGAGTCGCCTTCATCCGCTGTCAGGTCATCGAGGCTCGTTTTCTCCGCCGATTCCATAAGGCAGTTATAGCCGAAAATCATTGACTCGATAAACGAGACGATACCTCTGATTATCGGGATATTGAAGAACTTGTATTTTTTGCGTATTGAAACGAATTTTTTCATTTCAACATCTATTGATCCGTCGGGAAGACGAAGCGCCATCGCGGACCCTTCGGGACCACGCATCATAATGCCTTCCATCAGCGCCTGACCGCCTACGGCTACATATTCTTTTTTATCTTT
>CADAER010000099.1 GCA_902787025.1 Oscillospiraceae bacterium
GCGGAGGACTTCAGCATAGACCCTTTTACCGCTTATATCCTTGTTTCACGCGGAATTACGGATTACATTGAAATAGAAGAGTTTCTGGATCCCTGCGCTCCGCTTATGATAGATCCGTTCTCGTTCGCGGATATGGATAAAGCGGTGCAGAGAATACAGTATGCGATTGACGATTATCAGAAAATCGCGGTTTTCGGCGATTATGACGCGGACGGAATCACTGCGACAGCATTGCTTTACTCTTACCTAGAAAAAAGAGAAGCCAATGTCGTACGCTATATTCCCGACAGACTTACCGAAGGTTACGGACTCAGCTGCGATGCCGTGCAGGAGCTCGCGGGGCAGGGAGTCAAGCTCATAATAACCGTTGACAACGGCGTTTCGGCGATAGAGGAGGCAAAACTCTGTAAATCTCTCGGCGTTGACCTCGTTGTTACCGACCACCATAAAGTGGGCGAAGAATTACCCGACGCCGTCGCGGTGGTCAACCCTCACAGGAAAGACTGTCCGAGCGAGTTCAAGGATTTATCGGGCGTCGGCGTCGCTTTCAAACTTGTCAGCGCCCTTGAAGGCGGAGACGAGGATTCAATGCTCGACGAGTTCGGCGACCTTGTCGCGATAGGCACGATAGCCGATGTTGTCACTCTCAAAGGCGAAAACCGGTCTTTGGTCCGTTACGGGCTTAATATCATCAACTCATCGCCGCGTGTGGGACTTAAAGTTTTGCTTGAAAAATCAGCGGGACAGGGCAAAAAAATAGGCGCTTCGAGCGCGGCTTTCACAATCTGCCCCCGTATAAACGCGACGGGCAGAATGGGCTCGGCTGAGAAAGCGCTCGACCTGCTTTTGTGCGATGATGAAATAACAGCCGAACGCCTGGTCGAAGAAATAACCTCAATGAATCAGTCCCGTCAGAAGACGGAAACCGAAATATTCAACGAAGTCAGCGCGATGTTTGCCGAAAAACCGTCTCTCACACGCGACAACATTATTGTAGTCGATTCTGAAGGCTGGCATCAGGGAGTAATCGGAATTGTCGCTTCCCGCATAGCCGAGCGTTACGGAAAGCCCGCGATTGTTATTTCGAGAACGGGCAGCGAAGCGAGAGGCTCATGCAGAAGCATTGAAGGCTTTTCAATTTATAAGGCGATAGAAGCGGTCAGCGACTGTCTTACCCATTACGGCGGTCATACGCTCGCAGCGGGTCTCGGACTCAACAGCGACAGAATTGAAGAGTTCAGAATCAGAATAAACGAATATGCCGAAAATGTTGAAATGCCGTTTCCCGTTCAGAAAATCGACTGCCGTTTGAATCCCGCCAAGATAAGTCTCGATATACTGAAAGCGCTGGATGTAATGGAACCGTTCGGTGCGGGAAATCCTCAGCCCTGTTTCGGTCTCTACGGCGTCAGAATTGAAGATTTTTCCGCGATAGGTGACGGAAGACATATGAGAATCGCCATTTCGAAAGGCGATGTCCGCACGGGAGTTGTCTGGTTCGGAATGCAGGAAAAAATGTTCCCGTATTCAAGAGGCGATATCGTAGACCTTGCCGTAACGCTTGACAGAAACATTTACAACGGCGAAACAAGAATTTCCGTAAGCGTCAGGAATATCAGACCTTCCAAGACAGATGAAAACAAGGTGCTCAGCGGTCAGAGACTTTTCGAGAAGGTTCTCGGCGAAATGCCGCTTTCATCCGAACAGGCGAACAACGCTCTTCCCGGACGCGATATTCAGGTTGAGGTTTTCAAGCATATCAAAATGTCAAGACCTGTTGAAGACAGTTACGAACAGATTTGCCTTCACATCGGCGATGACGGCACGAACTATTGCAAGGTTGCCGTTGCCGTGGCGGTAATGCTTGAAATGGGCGTTGTCACAAAAACGCAGTCGGGAAGGCTCGCAGTTGCCGAAACAAACGGAAAAGTTGACCTTAACGATTCCGTTCTTATGAAAAGAATAAAGAGTTATATTTAATCGAAGAGGTCCGTATGGATAACGAAAACTTCAAAAAGAATAATTATTTCGAACCCGGCTGTGAAACGGAGCAGGGCTGTAAAGACGCGCTCTTTTCGGCTATTTCTTCATTTTCCGAAGAAGACCTTGCCGTTGTCCGCAAAGCATACGAGTTTTCGCACAATGCCCATATAGACCAGAAAAGACAGTCGGGTCAGCCTTATATCGTTCATCCTCTTTCGGTAGCGAAGATACTTGCCGATTTAGGTCTTGATTACCAGTCGATAGCCGCCGCTCTTCTTCACGATGTTGTCGAGGATACCGGCTTTTCTCTCAAGGATATCGAAAATGAATTCGGTTCCGAAATAGCGGAACTTGTTGACGGCGTTACGAAAATCGGACAGGTTCCAATCAGCACAAAAGAAGAAGGCGTTTCAACCATCCGCTCGGGCAGAGAGGAGCAGCAGGCGGAAAACATCCGTAAAATGCTGCTTGCTATGTCGAAGGATATAAGAGTTATAATCATAAAACTCGCCGACCGCCTTCACAATATGCGCACGCTTATGTTCAAGAGTGAAAAGAAGCGCAGGGATATATCGGTTGAAACAATAGAGATTTACGCCCCCATAGCGCACAGGTTAGGTATCCGTCCCATCAAAGAGGAGCTTGAAGACCTCGCGATAAGTTACCTTGACCCGATTGCATACAATGATATCAAAGAAAAACTCGAGGCGCAGAGCAAAACAAGAAACGAGTTTTTGCAGGAGATAAAAGACAGAGTAGAAAAACGCGTTGTTCCCGAAGTCAGCGGCGCCAAAGTCAGCGGCAGAATCAAATCCGTTCACGGAATCTACCGCAAAATGTATATACAGAACAAGAACTTTGACGAAATTTACGACATTTACGCCATCCGCATAATTGTTGACACCATAGCCGACTGCTACAACTGCCTCGGCATTATTCACGATATGTTCCAGCCGATACCCGGCAGGTTCAAGGATTATATCTCGACTCCCAAGCCGAATATGTACCAGTCGCTCCACACCACGGTTCTCGGCAAGGAGGGTATTCCCTTCGAGGTTCAGATAAGAACCTGGGAAATGCACCACACGGCTGAATACGGTATCGCGGCGCACTGGAAATACAAGTTAGGCATTTCTGGCAAGGTCAAATTCGAGGAAAGGCTTTCCTGGATAAGACAGCTTCTCGACGACCAGA
>CADAER010000100.1 GCA_902787025.1 Oscillospiraceae bacterium
TCCGCGCCCGTCATAAGCGTTTTCTTTTCATTGAAAACAACACTCGCTATAACGGGAAGGTCGCAGTTTTCTTTCGCCGCAAGCACAGCCGCTTTGAGTTCGTAGAGGTCGTTCATTGTTTCGATAAGAACGACATCCGCGGCGTCTTTGCCCGCGTTTATTACTTTCGCGAACGCCTCGTTCATTATGTAATCAATATCGCCGTCACGAAGCGCCTGTTTGAACTTAGGCTTGCCCGTGGGGTTGATTCTCTCGCCTATCAGCACGGGAACATCAAGGATGTCAACAGCGTGAGTGTAGGAAGAAACGAGGGTGAAGTTCTTTTTTGTAACGGGCTTCGGTGTGAGCGAATCAAGTTTTTCGCGAAGGAGTTTTATATATTCGGGAGTTGTGCCGCAGCAGCCGCCCAGTATTCTCGCGCCCATTGAGGCTATTTCGGCGACATCATCGGCGAACTCCTCCGCCGTAACATCATACACCGTTTTACCGTCAACCACGGCGGGAATGCCCGCGTTTGGCTGAACGATTACGGGAACGCTCGCGTATCTGAGAATGTCGGGAACAATGTTTTTAAGCTGTTTGGGTCCTAACGAGCAGTTCATACCGAGCGCGTCAACGCCAAGACCTTCTAGCATTGCCACGACGGCGGCGGGGTCCGCGCCCGTCATAAGCGTTTTCTTTTCATTGAAAACAACACTCGCTATAACGGGAAGGTCGCAGTTTTCTTTCGCCGCAAGCACAGCCGCTTTGAGTGGCGGCGTCTTTGCCCGCGTTTATAACCTTCGCAAACGCCTCTACCGCATCTTCAAATTCAAGGTCGCCCGCGGGTTTGAGCATCTCGCCGGTTGAACCGATATCAAGAGCGACGAAATAATCTCTGCCCTCGTTTTCAGCTTTCGCGAGGCAGACAGCCTCGTTTGCGCAGTCGAGAGCGGCTTTTATTATTTCTTCATAGTTGTCGAATTTAAACGGATTTGCTCCGAATGTGTTTGCGGAGACGACATCACAACCCGCGTCAAGATAGGCGCGGTGTATGTTAATTATTCTGTCGGGATCCGTCATGCAGAGCTTTTCGGGAATTTCGCCGGGTTTAAGACCGCTTTTGATAAGCATTGTCCCCATTGCTCCGTCAAACAGAAGAAATCCGTTTTTTATTTTTTCAAGAACTGTCATAGGCGTTTATTTAATAATCTCGTTTAACCCGTTCTGTATTGCCGCGGCAACATCGGGTTTGTTCATAGTGTAAATGTGTATGTTGTTTACTCCGTTTGCGATAAGATCGATTATCTGTTCAATGGCGTATGCTATACCCGCCTGCTTCATGGCCGCGGGGTTCTCGCCGAAACGGTCGATAATCTGCTTGAATCTGTAAGGCAGTTCCGTGCCCGAAAGTTCGCACGAGCGTTTGACATTGCGGAGATTCGCGACAGGCATAATGCCTGCGACGACGGGGACTTCTATGCCCGCGGAACGGATTTTATAAAGGAAATTATAGAAAATGTTATTGTCAAAAAACATCTGTGTTGTCAGGAAATCACAGCCCGCGTCAACCTTGGTTTTGAGATTTTTAATATCGTCGGCGTAGCTTGTGCGCTCAATATGACCTTCGGGGTAGCAGGCTCCGCCGATGCAGATTTCGGGTGCGATCTCCTTGATTTCGGCAACGAGTTCGCAGGCGTAGTGATAATGCCACTGCTCTCTGGGAGGCGCATCCTGCGGGATATCGCCGCGCAGGGCGAGAATATTCTCAACGCCGTAACTCTGCAGCTTTCTGATTTCGCCTACTATTGTGTCTCTGCCGGATGAAACGCAGGAAAGATGCGCCAGCGGGGTCACGCCGTAGTTATTAAGCACATCCTTCGCTATTGCCGCCGTGTATTCGCTTGTGCCTCCGCCAGCTCCGTAGGTTACGCTCATAAAGTCGGGCTTCAGTTTTGCGATTTCCCGTGTGGCGGACTGAACGGAGTCAAAATTCGCTCCCGATTTAGGAGGAAACACCTCAAATGAAAGCGTGGGGCTTTTTTGCTGAAATAAATCTTTTATTTTCATTTTTCATCCCTCATCCGTAGTAGTCTTTTATTCTGTCGTATTCCTCATCCGTTATTTCAATAACACCGCCGTGTTTGAAGCCGTATGGGAAGGAAAACTCTTCTTTGCACATTCTGATATCCGCGTCGCCGGGCTTTGACGAAACGAAAGGCACATAGCCCATTTTCTCTTTTTCACAGCCGAAAAAGTCAAACAGCACGCACCATCTGCCGTCGGGCAGAATATATGAAGTGCCGCCTTCATACGCTCCGGGGTTTCCGAGAGATTCCATAAACGCGTCAAACTCATAATCGTGGGTAAACGGACCGTAGGCTGTCGGCGCGGTTTCGTGCATATTCATGGCGGGGTCGCAGTTTTTGTAAAAAAGGTGGTAGGTGTCTCCGATTTTCACAAGGTGGGAATCGAGTATTTCGCATTCCTTTGTGAAGAAGATTTTCGGCTTTGAGAATGTTTCGAAATCCTTTGTGGTGCAGCAATATATCGACATATGGTTAAAGCCATCGTCTTCAACTGTCGAACCCCAGTGCAGAAGATATTCGTCATCCTCTTCAACATATGTTATTTCGGGAGCCCACATACAGCCGTAGTTTTCGGAAGTGAAGTCGATAAAACGCGGACCGTCGAAATGAATCAGGTCGTCGCTCTTCCAGAGAATCAGTTTTTTGCTGCCGTTGTGATTGCAGTCTTTCCAGTCGACATTGTAGTTTTCATCCCATCTTCTCGCAATGCAAAGGTCGGTGGTTACAATGACAAAGCCGCCGCTTTTAAGCTTAGCGATTTCAATATCGCGCATTCCTTTTTCACCGATATCGCTTGTCAGCACGGGCTTCCCGCCGTTTGTCGGCTCCCAGTTGAAGCCGTCTTTGCTAATGCCGAAATAAATCTGCTCGCCGTCGGGAGTCAGCAATTCCCTGAAATGCCCGAATAAGTAAGCCAAATAATCACCGCCCGGAAAGGCATATTAGCCTTATTATAGTATTTTTTAATTATAATACACAACAGTATAAAAATCAATATATATTGAAAAAGATTGAATATATTATCAATATATGGTATAATTACGATATATTTTCCTGGAGGGATTAATATGCCGTTACAGCTTATCAGAGCGGATATTACAAAATTGAAGGTTGACGCAACGGTCAACGCCGCAAATTCATCGCTTCTGGGCGGAGGCGGTGTCGACGGCGCCATTCACCGCGCCGCGGGGCCGAAGCTTCTTGAGGAGTGCCGCACTCTCGGCGGCTGCAGAACAGGGCAGGCGAAAATCACTCGCGGATATAAAATGCCGTGCAAATATATCATTCACACCGTAGGTCCCGTATGGGAGGGCGGCGGAAACAATGAGGAAAGCCTGCTGTATTCCTGCTATGAGAATTCACTTGCCCTTGCCACGGAAAACAAATGCGAAAGCATCGCGTTTCCGCTTATTTCATCGGGAATATACGGCTACCCGAAAGCGCAGGCGCTTGGGGTAGCAACAAGAGCGATAAGGGATTTTCTTGACAAAACGGATGACGACATTCTTGTTTACATAGTCATTTTTGACAGGACGGCTTTTGAGGTCAGTTCCTCGTTTTTCGGCGAGATTGAACAGAGAATAAGCGATTTTGAAGTTGAGCAGGCAAGGCTTGATGACATCCGCTCGGGCAGAAGAGAATACGGCGCGATGCTCAACGCCCCAAGGCCGCAAAAAGAAAAAAAGAAGAGTTTTAAAGCAGAAAAAGAATCGGTTTCCGGATTTC
>CADAER010000101.1 GCA_902787025.1 Oscillospiraceae bacterium
AAATTATCAGGCAATAAAAAAGTCAAGAACCCTTGATATACAAGGGTTCACTGTTGGTCGGAGTGCAGAGATTCGAACTCTGGGCCTCGTGGTCCCAAACCACGCGCGCTACCACCTGCGCTACACCCCGTTTTATGCTATTTAATTGTCGTTTAATTCCCGCTTTATATTCAACCTCGTGTAGTATATCACAACATTCTTCCGAAATCAATCATATTTATCTTCCCGGATATTCAACCGCCCTTCACGTCACGGTGAAAGGCGGCTGTCTTTATCCTTAATTCTTTTTCATCGCCTTATCTTCGATTTTATGATACATCTTCGAAAGCAGCGGTGTTACTCTGTCCGCCGCCTTCACAACAAGTCTTTCCAGCGTGAATTTATAGACCGACGCGAGAACGGCGCAGGCGGTAAACAGCGCCGCGGAATAAGCAACCACAAGCAGAGCGAGATGCCCATAACCATATTGATTATAAAGATAATGCCACACATACGGGCGCAGATAGGTTCTGACAATTATGTTCTCGTGAAGGATGTAAATCAGCAGGGAAAGTCCCGAAACATAATTGATCGCTTTGTTTGAAAAATGAAAGTTCCTCATAATGTTGAAAAGCGCCGCCGCCATGGCAAGAAGCATCGGGTTTGAAATGTTTATCCAGTGATTCATCTGGTTTGAGAAAGCGCTTATATGAAGCCCGGCGTAGTTTGTCAGGAGCATGAGGGCAATGTGACAGAGCATCGCGATGGCAAACAGTTTAACATTCGCCTTCACACTGTCCGCGAGGCGCGGAAGATATTTTTTGACATAGGCAGCGGCAAAATAGACCGCAACCCAAATGATGAACTTGTTTGAGAAAAATGATTCTTTGAGAAAATTTATCCCCGTATAGAGAACAATTCCTGAGGCGCTGAGCGCAAAAAGCTGCTTCTGTGAGAGCTTTTCAATCAGAATGTTGAAATACGGATAAAGCGCGTAAAGCAGAATGTAGCAGGTTATATACCAGTTGTTGTTCCACGAGGTAGGTAACAGGCAGCGCACCGCCGTTTTCGCGCTGACGCTGTGATGAGAGGCGAGGTAAACTGCCAGAATTATAACCGAAACTGTCCAGACATTGATAATAAAAAATGTGATTTTGCTTTTCCGGTTCTGCTTGCTGTCAAGTAGAAACCAGGCGGAGCAGAGATAAAAAAGCCAGTTGCCGAACTGCCCCGAATATGAAAAAAACCGCAGAATCAGAACCCTCGCGCTCTGCGAAGCAACGGCAGTGTCAATCACATAATCTGAGTATGGCAGAACAGTGCTCTTCAGTCGGAGAGACTGAATGACATGGCTCATGACAATCAGCAGTATGCCCGCAATTTTAAGCGCCTCTATTGCCGAGTTGCGTTCTTTCCTTTGCGGGTTTGTCAAAACGGATGTGTTGTTCATAATCGGCTCCGTAAAAGGGTAGTATAAAAATAAAAAGACCTGCGAAGAGCAAGCCTTTTTCTGGAGCGGATGACGAGGCTCGAACTCGCTACCTCCACCTTGGCAAGGTGGCGCTCTACCAGATGAGCTACATCCGCACTTCATTTGCGAAAAGGATTATATCAAAACAATCCCCGCTTGTCAACCCGAAAATTCAAAAATTTCTTCTTATATTTAATTGTTTTATATTTTTCTCTATGATATAATATTTTTATTGACTCTTATTACATCATTTGCAAGGCGGTTTGTTTATGAATAAAAACTCTTTCGCGCCCGTTCCCCCTATGGGCTGGAACAGCTGGGACTGCTACGGCGCCTCCGTCAACGAGGAACAGCTTCTCGCCAATGCGCGCTATATGGCTGAAAACCTCAAAGAATACGGCTGGCAGTATATTGTCTGCGATATTCAGTGGTCTGAGCCGAAAGCCGTCTCGCAGGCATATAACGCTTTTACGGAACTCTGTATGGATGAATATTCCCGACTGATCCCCGCCGAAAACCGTTTCCCCTCCTCGGCAGGCGGCAGAGGCTTCAAACCGATTGCCGATGAAATCCACTCGATGGGTCTGAAATTCGGCATCCATATTATGCGCGGCATTCCCCGTCAGGCGGTTCACCGCAACACTGCCCTGAAAGGCACGGATATGACCGCCCATCAGATAGCCAAACCCTACTCGATCTGCCCGTGGAATACCGATATGTATGGCGTTGACTGCTCAAAGGAAGGCGGTCAGGCTTATTACGACTCGCTTTTTGAGCTTTACGCTTCCTGGGGAGTGGACTATGTCAAGGTTGACGACATCTGCGCCTCGAATTTCATAAAAGGCAGACCCTATCACGCGCCCGACGAGGTTGAGGCCATCCGCAAAGCGATAGACAAATGCGGCAGACCGATGGTTCTGAGTCTCTCCCCCGGTCCCGCCGTTGTTGAGGAGGCGTTCCACCTCTCGCAGAACGCGAATATGTGGCGCATCACCGACGATTTCTGGGACAGTTGGGACTTGCTCCTCGATATGTTCACGAGATGTAAAAAGTGGTATACCTATGTAAAACCCGGCTGCTGGCCCGACTGCGATATGCTCCCGCTCGGTCATCTCTGTATGTTCGACACAAACGCCGACGGCACCCGCGGCAGATACACCCGCTTCACAAAAGCGGAACAGATAACAATGATGACTCTCTGGGCTGTCTTCCGCTCCCCGCTTATGATGGGCGGCGAAATGAACGACAACGATGAATTCACCCTCTCACTGCTCACAAACAGGGAGATTCTTGAAATAAATCAATTCTCATCGGAAGGTCACCCCGTTGTTGACGGCGATGATTTTAAACTCTGGGCGTGCGCCTGCAAGGACGGCAGGATTGCCGCCGCGGCTTTCAACACCTCGGACGAACCCGCCCTGTGCGAAATTGACCTCTCTCTGCTCGGCATTGAAAAATCATCCGCGCGCGATCTCTGGAATCACAGGGATCTCGGCGAAGCGGAGGGTAAACTCGCGCTTAATATCGACGCTCACGGCGCGGCAATGATAAAATTCGGAGACTGATATGAACGACGAAAACGTTTGTGAAATTGACTTTGAAAATGAGAATACACCCTCGGGGAAACCCGACCGTCAGAAGAA
>CADAER010000102.1 GCA_902787025.1 Oscillospiraceae bacterium
CCATCACACCCGATGCAAGCATCCTGATCAGCGGCGGAGTCGGCGGCGTCAGCGGCTACCGTTCCGGCCAGCAAATCAGCGAGAGCCAGACCCAGAAGGGCCAGCTTCCGCAGGATCTGAACAGTCTGACCGGGAGCGAGAAGAAGCTATTACTACGGAAGAACGGACGATTAGCTTTGAAGTGAGGTACTGCGCAGAGCTGAGTAACCTTGACAGCACACATTTCCGAGTTGTCTTTCATGGGGATCTCTATGATATCGAGACTGTAGATTTTATGAACTATCAAAAAAAGACTATCCGAATAATGTGCAAACTTGTAAAGAAGGAGTTATCCCATGAGCCGGACCATCAAAATTGACCAGCTTGCTGAAGCAATAGGTGAAGAGCTGGAAGAGTATTCAAAGCTGACGGCTGTTTCCATGAAAGCAGCTGTTACAAAGGCGGGCAATTCCGATTCCGAGACCTGTCCCGTAATTATAGAAATCACATCGGATAAATCGTCATATTCGGTTTATGATACAGCGGAAATTTCCGTAAATGTTAAAAACATATCCGACAATGATTTGTCAAATGCTACTGTTTATATATCCGCTGATAATCTTAAACTTGCTAAGGGCAGTAATTCAAATGTTTTTGAAATCGGCAAGCTTCAGAAGAATTCCGTAAAAAAGTGTTCCGTAAGCGCCGTCGTTGACAGAAAATCTGCCGGTATCGGGCTTCTTGAAAGAATCATTCTTTTCTTCAGGCAGCTGTTCAGAAGACCTGTTGACTTCATGACATATTCAAATAAATCTTTAGCCGAAGGTTCATTGCAGATTAAATTCGGCTCAATAAAGGCGACGGTTGATGTCGGTGTTTTCTATTCCTCTCAGGTTAATACAACCAAAAAACCTGTTGTAAATACAACTGATTATTCAGTTGTAAATCCTTCTTCAACATCCGTTATTCAAACAGTGACAGTTACGGCAAAACCAACAACTTCCGATTATTCCGCGTCATTCAGCGATATAATTTCCACCGGAACATACACTATGAAAGCAACGATGAAAAACAACGGTGATTCATATCCGATTACCTGTTATTCGGACGGTAATAAATACTGCGTTTCAACCAAGTCGAATACAGGCGGCCTTTCTTCAATGTCGGTTAATTTTATATATGACGGTGAAAATCTTTATACTGTTTTTCCGTCGTTGAGAATGTATGTCCGTTCGGAGTCATCAACTGACGACCAGTCTGTTGATCTTCTTATGTCCGGCGATTTATTCGACTTAACAAATAAAACTTATATTGAAACCGATACCGTAACATTGAACGGCAGGGATTATGTTGTTGAAAAATACAGGTCGGCAAATGACACTGTCTTCACATATTACTATCTTGACGGAGATATAAGAATAGCGGAATTTACAGATACGGACGGCGGAACAACAACAATTGAAATATCAGATGTTTCCGGCTCCGTGCCCGCAACTGCGTTTACAATACCGTCCGGATATGTTGATATGACAGATACATTCGGTTAATACGTCTGTGTAATCACTTTTGATTTATAAGAGATAATCATTATTTATCGGCAGATCATTCGGTCTGCCGGTTTTTTTATCAGAATCCCATTTCTCTTTTATACTTTTTGAACTCGCTTTCCACCCAGAGCTTTTCATCGACAGGGGCATTGTAAAGTACGCTTGCCCAGTATGAAACGGGATTTTTGATTTCGGCGTTGTTTTCCGTTACCGTGTCAATGGCGAAGCTCAGGTTTTCGCTGTTTAACTGCGTGTATCTTTCGACTACATCGCAAAGAGGAATATCCCTTCCGTTTATTTTCACAGTCTTTTTGCCGCTGTAAACCGTATCAGTGAGCGCCTGACAGATGCAGTCGAGCAGCTCGCTGCCGTATGTGACGCTTAAAACATCGTAATCAATACGGTTTTTTAACTCTTCCGTCAACATCTCTTTTTCCGACTGAAGACTTATTATATCTGTATTGGTTTGTTCGTTATTTATTTGTTCAATATTTATTTCTTTGCTGTTTTCAGTGAACTGATTTTCATTGAACTGAATTTCACTTTGCTGTTTTTCCGTTCGCTGATTTTCAGCGTTCTGTTTTTCACGGTCCTGATTTTCGATGACTGTATTTTCTCTGACCGGTCTGTCGTAAACAGTCCATTCGCCCGCCGTATATCTGCCGTTTATGTGCTTCACGCTCTCTCTTCTGATATAGCCCGCTTTTTCGAGTTCGGCGACAGCGGAGTTTACGCTCGCGTAGCCGTCGGAGCAGAGCGAACACAGACCTTTCACGCTGAAACGCCAGTTGTCAGGCCTTGACGCGATAAGATAATACAAGCCCAGAGCCTTGATGGAAAGTTTTCCTTCCTTAATAATTGTGTTGGGAACAAGTGTGAATCCCGTTTCCTCAATTTTACCGAAATGTTTCATTTTACGACCTCCTGAAAAATATCTTTCACTAATAGCCGTAAAACGCGTTTTTCTTGACCTTTTTATGTCAAATTTTCGTTGTTTTCGGAAAAATTTAATATTTATGACGCTTTTTTCATAAACAGCGCAAAAAATCACCCCTTCGGATTCGAAGGGGCGTTTCTTTTAAAGATTCTTTTTTATGGCGTTTCTGGCCGCTCTGCGAAGCAGTGATTTGCCCGATGAACCGCCGAGAAGCGAAAGCGCAAAATTGAGTATTCTCTCGTTTTCTTCCTGCTGTTCGCGTTCTTTTTCTTTAAGCTCCTGCTTCTTTTCGAGTTCATCCTGCTCAGCGCGGATTCTCTGCGCTTCTTTGAGGATGGGGTCTCTCAGTGTAGCGCCGCAGAAAGGGCAGTTGTGGTTTCCCGTAACCTCAACAACGCTTTCGCAGTATTCACATATGACGGTCATATCAAACCTCCGGGCAGTGGTTGGTTGCAACAATGTCAATGCCCGTGCCGAGAATGTTGCCGCAGAGAACATCGCCGATTTTAACGGGTGCTTT
>CADAER010000103.1 GCA_902787025.1 Oscillospiraceae bacterium
CAGGTCCCTTAACATTTTGCCCCGCAAAATATATCGCGCCGTTTACGGCATATCGCGTTCACTGAACATATCGAACGCCGCAGGCGTATATCGCGCGGGATTCATCCCGCATACATTCAGCCCGTCCTCAACTCCGAACTCCTTACTCCTCCAGCGACAAATTATACGCCTCTCTCACCGCTTTCGCGAGCTGGTCGCCGCAGGATGTCGGCTTGTTTCCGCAGGTAATCCCGCCGAGAGCCGCCTCAACCTCGTCAACGGTTTTGCCGTCAACAAGCTTCGCTATCGCTTTGAGATTGCCGTTGCATCCGCCGAAAAACTCAATGTTTCTGACCTTGTCGCCGTCTATGTCGAGGCTTATCACCTGCGAGCACACGCCCGCCGTCATATAATCGTAATGGAACATATCAGAGCACCTCTTCAATCTTCGCTTTTACCGCCGCGAGGTCAGCCGTAGGCTCGAATCTTGCGGCTATTTCACCGTTTCTGTCAATGACGAATTTCGTGAAATTCCACTTGATTTTGCCGTTGTTTTTGTAGTCTCTGTCGCGCGCCTTCGCCATAAGCTTCATCATCGCCGCCATCTTGCCCTCGAAGCCCTGAAAAACAGTGTTTTCGGTGAGCCATTTGTAAAGCGGAATTGCGTTTTCGCCGTTTACGTCGATTTTCGAGAACTGCGGGAATGTCGTGCCGTATCTCGATGTGCAGGCGTTGTGGATTTCCTCATCCGTGCCGGGCGCCTGGTTCATAAACTGGTTGCAGGGGAAGTCGAGAATCTCAAAGCCCTTGCCGCCGAGCTCCTCGTAAATGCTCTGAAGCTCCTCATACTGCGGAGTGAAGCCGCAGGCGGTCGCCGTGTTGACAATAAGGAGCGCCTTGCCCCTGTATTCTTCGAGAGAAACATCGTTGCCCTGTCTGTCTTTTACCGTAAAATCATAAACTGTCATTTCAATTCTCCTTTTTCTGTGTTGCTTTTTTGTGGTTTGATTTTATGCAATTAAATTGTAAACAATTAATTTTTATTTGTCAACCCCTTTCTTGAAAATTTTTTTGCTTTTTCCGAAAAAAGATACACATTCCACTCAATCCGTCCCGAAAATCATAAAATTAACAATTAATACATTTTTAAATCCTTTTTCTGTGCTATTATGTAATAAACAGAACAGGGAGGTGAAGGCTTGCCTGAAAAGAAAAACACCGAAAACACCGTTCTCGTCTGCGTAACTCCGCAGCGTTCCTGCGCGAAACTCATCCGTCAGGGCGAGCTTATCGCGCTGAAAAACAAGGCGAAGCTCATCGTTCTGGCAGTGTTCGCGAAACGCGACGGCGCAAGCCCCGAAAACTCGGCGATTCTCGAAGAACTCTACGAAGCGGCGCGTATGTGCGACGCGACAATGAGCGTCTATTTCAACGACGCGCCCGATATCCTGGCGGCAGTCTTCGCCAGAAAGAAAAACGCAGGCACAATAGTCACGGGCTTCCCCCGCGAGAGATCTACGGGCTTCGTGACACGGCTGCACGAGCTTCTGCCCGACACGCCGATAATAATGATTGACGGGAACGACGGGGAACATAAGATATTACCGGAATAATCCGCCCGAAAAAAACAGCAGGAGCGAAAGCTCCTGCTGTTCCGTTTTTATTTTTGCCTTTTCGCTTACGCGAAGAGGTCTTTTATTTTCGCGAACAGACCTTTTATCGCGAGGGCGGGAATCTCCGAATAGCCGTTCGTGCCGTAATTCTCATAGAAGTAAAGGCTGATTTTGCGGAGGAACGACGGATCCTTCTCCGCCTCCTTTTCCTCCGCCGCTCCGATTTTCACAAGAACGGCGCGAAGCGCGTCCTCGCTCTTCGCAAGGTCGTCGTTTGTCGAAAGGTTGTTGTCAAGCGTCGCCTGCGTGTCAGCGAGCGCCTTTTCAAGCGCCTGCCTGTCGGAATCCTTCAGCTTCGATTTGTCAAGCGCCTTCGCCGCGTCCGTAAGCTCGAGAATACCGCTTACGTTTCTGCCGGGCAGGAACTGCGGAAATTCATCCGATGAGTAAACGTCCTTAATCTCGTCGTCCGCGATCATCTTCATCGCGATTTTGAGAATAACATCGTTATACTGCGTCAGGTCGTGGCGGTTGCCGTTGAAATAGAAGGTCGTGTCGGGCAGAAGTCCCGCCGAGGCATCGACAACCCTTTCGGGCGAAATATGGTTGTGCGAGGGGTCGGAGCAGTGCGTGTTCTTCTGCGTGTAGCCGTCGGGAAGCGTCTCTCCGACATTTGCCGAATACGCGCCCAGCGATGTCGATGAAAGGTGAATGATGAAGTCGCCGTTCATCGTGTTCCATCTTTCCGCGACGTTGATTACGGGGATGTTGTATTCCGCAAGGTCAAACACCATAACGCCCTTGTCGACAAGAGCCTGAATGTTGTCGTGCGCGTGGAGCTGAGCCTGATAGTATCTGTCGGTCTGCTCCTTTATCTTCGCCATATCGGGCGAGGAAAGATATTTTTCAGCCGCCGTCGGATAATCTTCGGGCGGGCAGAGAGCCCACATGCCCGTGCTTCTTATCATCGTGTTCTCGACAAGCGCCTTGACGCCCTTGTTGAGCGCGCCCATAACAACCTCGTCGGGCAGAATTCTTACCGCCACCTCAATAAGCCTCGCGGTGTATTCGTCGAGCAGCCCCATCTCCTCAAGGAAGCCGTTATAAAGGTAATCCTTATTGAGGAAGTTTATTCTGCCGTTGAAAACATCGCCTATGATAATCGAACCGCCGATTGCGGGAACAACGAAAATCACCTTGTGAAGCTCGTCGCCCACCTGCGGGAAATATTCAAGCATCGCGCTGACTATCGAAGCGCCCTGGCTCAGGGGAACAAGGTTTACCTTGTCGTGTCCCGTCTGCTTTTTGACCATCTGTATAAACTCGTAAAGCTCGGTCGCGAGGTCGATGTGGTTGCCGAACG
>CADAER010000104.1 GCA_902787025.1 Oscillospiraceae bacterium
CATCGGAATATATTCCCTGTGCTCGCTTACGCTCTTGTAAGCGGGCCTTATTATTTTGCTTCCGCTCAGGATTTCCTCAAGCCTGTGCGCGCTCCAGCCCGCGATTCTTGAAATGGCGAAAAGGGGAGTAAACAACTCATCGGGTATGCCTAACATTCTGTATGCGAAGCCCGAATAAAAGTCAACATTCGCGCTGACGCCTTTGTAGATTTTTCTCTTTTTGCATATCAGCTGCGCCGCGAGTTTTTCAACCGAGGTGTAAAGAGCGAACTCATCCTCAAGACCTTTTTCACCGCTCAGGCGCTCAACAAAGCCCTTGAGAATACCGGCTCTCGGATCGGAGAGCGAATAAACCGCGTGACCCATACCGTAGATAAGACCGCTTCTGTCAAACGCCTCTTTTGAAAGAATTCTGTCAAGATAAGCGGAAACCTCTTCATCATCCTTCCAGTCTTTTACATTGGCTTTTATGTCGTCAAACATATTCGCGACCTTGATGTTCGCGCCGCCGTGCTTCGGACCTTTCAGCGAGCCGAGAGCGGCTGAAACGGCAGAGTATGTGTCTGTTCCCGAGGATGTGACAACATGCATCGTGAAGGTTGAGTTGTTGCCGCCTCCGTGCTCCGCGTGAAGCATAAGGCAGGCGTCAAGCACATTTGCCTCAAGCTCGGTGAATCTGCTGTCAGGTCTTAACATATGCAGAATGTTTTCCGCGGTTGAATATTCGCGCTCGGGCGCGTGGAAGAACAGAGACTGACCTTTTTTATAATAATTGAATGCGTGGTAGCCGTAAAGAAAGAGCGTCGGAAATACAGAAATAAGATGCAGACATTGACGCAGAACATTGTCAACTGCCAGATCATCGGCGTTTTCATCGTAAGAGTAAAGCGTGAGAACGCTTTTTGAAACATTGTTCATAATATCGGGCGTTGCCGCTTTCATGACAACATCCCTGACAAAACTGCCGGGCAGTTTTCTCATATCGGCAAGCAGAACCCTGAAACCGTTCAGTTCTTCCGCCGACGGCAGCTTTCCGAAAAGCAGAAGATAAACCGTCTCCTCAAAACCGCTGTGAGAAGACATAACCGCGCCGTTCACGAGGTCGTTTATGTTATAACCGCGGTAATAAAGCGAGCCTTCGCAGGGAGTTTTTACTCCGTCAACCGTTCTGAAACTGTTTATTTCGGAAATCTCGGTAAGTCCGGTAAGAACGCCGTTGCCGTTCAGATCTCTTAAACCGCGCTTGACATCGTATTTGCCGTATAATTCGGGATTGATCGAAGTGCTTGAAACGGTAAGCTTTGATAAATCGTATATCTGATTCTGATAATTATTGAAATCGAGCATTTTGTTCCTCCTTCTTTGAAATCTCAACAAACGGATTTGCAAAACCGAAATAACTGAGAGAGTGATATGTTGCATTTTATCATAAAATAAAAGTTATATCAACCGAAAACAGCCGCCAATGGTTACAAAACACAGGTTTTGAATTACAGTTTAATTACAATTGTGAATAAACGATGAAGTGAAAAAGAAAAGAGCACTTGTTCATACAAGTGCTCTTTTCTGGAGCTGCTAGGCAGACTCGAACTGCCGACCTCATCCTTACCAAGGATGCGCTCTACCACCTGAGCCATAGCAGCGAATGGCGACCCGGATCGGGCTCGAACCGACGACCTCCAGCGTGACAGGCTGGCGTTCTAAACCGACTGAACTACCGGGCCATTTCGGAACGGGTATTATATTATCATATTGTTTTCGATTTTGCAAGAGTTTTTTATTTAAAAAATAAAATACAATATTTTAAAGAATACCCGTTGTTTATGAAAACGTATATTTGACGGCAAACCCTGTGTTTTCACAGTCGTTAATAGGATTTGTCGTCCAGAAAAATTCGTCGGTTGATGATGTTGTGCCGACGATTATATATTCATTTGCGCTGCCGCACACGCTGTAAACACAATCCGCGTCCGTGCCCGCGACAGGATGCACTTCCAAAGCCGTGCCCGTGAAATCGGCGGCGTCAACAACAGTTACAAATGTGTCGAAACCTCCGAGATTTCCGAGTGTGCGGAACAGATAATCGCTTGATTTTGAGTAACCGCAGAAAACATATTTGCTTCCCGCTTTGTAAACGCCTGAGATAAAATCATTTTCACTGCCGCCGAAGGACCTTCTGTCCGTAACAACTCCCAGCGAATTGATTTTGACGGCGTATCCGTCTTCCTTTCCGAAACACGCGTAATCCTCAAAGAAACCGT
>CADAER010000105.1 GCA_902787025.1 Oscillospiraceae bacterium
CTTTTTGTAAAATGATTTCGCCGCCGTCGGGAATTTCGTTAACATAATGCACTGTAGCGCCGGTTACTTTAACGCCTTTTTCAAGAGCCGCCTGATGAACCTTTAATCCGTAATAACCTTCTCCGCAGAAAGACGGAATCAACGAAGGGTGGATATTAATTATTCTTTTTGCAAACCTGTCTGTAAAATCTTTGCTCAGTATGCTTAAAAAACCTGCAAGGATAATCAAATCTATTTTATCTTTAACAAGTTCATCAATCAAAGTTTTTTCAAACGCTTCCTGAGAGCCGCATTCCTTTTTTGTAACACTGAAAGTCTTTATGCCTGCTTTTTGCGCTCTTTCAAGAGCAAATGCGGTGTGACTGTTTGAAAGCACAAGCACGATTTCGCCGCTTTTGATAATACCCGAAATCTGAGCGTCAATAAGCGCCTGCAAATTTGTTCCGCCGCCTGAAACCATAACGGCTATTCTTGCTTTATCCATAGTAATCACCTTAATCAGACGAGTCTGATTTTTTCATCGGAAGAAACGATTTCACCGATAATATAAGCATCTTCGTTGTTTTCTTTAAGAACGGCAATCGCTTTGTCGGCATCTTCTTTCGCGACGACAATGCTCATACCTACGCCCATATTGAATGTATTGAACATATCGCGCTCGTCAATATTGCCTGTTTTTGCAATAAGGTCAAATATAGGCAGAATTCTGATAGATTCTTTGTTTATAACAGCGCCGAGACCGTCGGGAATACTTCTCGGAATATTCTCATAAAACCCGCCGCCGGTAATATGTGAAATACCTTTGACATTTACTTTGTCAATCAAACTTAAAACGGGTTTTACATAAATCTTCGTGGGAGTGAGAAGTGTTTCACCGATTGATTTTCCGCCGAGTGCGTCAACGGGAGATTTGATATCTTTGTTTTCAACATCAAACACTTTTCGAACAAGTGAAAAGCCGTTTGAGTGAACGCCACTTGAAGGAAGAGCGATAATAACATCGCCGGGAATCATTTTTTTATTGTCAATAACCTTTTCTTTATCAACAACTCCTACCGAGAATCCGGCAAGGTCATACTCATCAACAGGATAAAAACCGGGCATTTCCGCGGTTTCTCCGCCGATAAGCGAACAACCTGACTGAACACAACCCTCGCACACGCCTGAAACGATTGACGCTATTTTTTCGGGGTAGTTCTTTCCGCAGGCAATGTAATCAAGGAAGAAAAGAGGTTTCGCTCCGCAGCAGATAATGTCATTTACACACATAGCAACACAGTCTATTCCGACTGTGTCGTGCTTATCCATAAGAAAAGCGAGTTTAAGCTTTGTGCCTACGCCGTCAGTTCCGCTGACAAGAACGGGTTTTTTGATTTTTTCAATGTCAAGTTCAAACAAACCGCCGAAACCGCCGATATCCGAAAGAGCGCCGCCCGAAATAGTTCTGGCGATATGCTTTTTCATAAGTTCAACAGCCTTATAACCTGCGGTAATATCAACGCCTGCCGCGGCGTAGCTGTCGGATTTTGAATTGGTATTCATATTCTTACTCCCTTCCGTTCCAGCAATAAGTGCATATTTCATCTTCATCGAGGCCAATCGCTTCTATCAATCCGTCAAGCGTCTGATATTCAAGCGTATCAAGTTTAAGTTTTTGGGCAATAGTATCGCGGAGTTTTTTTCCGCGTTCTGTTTCGGGATTTATATATTCATCAATGTATTTTTCACCCTCCTGCCCTTCAAGCTCAATAATGGTCCTTCTGGCTATCAGTTCAAGAGCAGATGTTGAAGCGGAGAAATTAAGATATTTGCATCCGAACATAATCGGAGGGCACGCTGAACGCATATGAACTTCTTTCGCGCCGTTGTCGTAAAGGAATTCAACCGTTTCACGAAGCTGTGTGCCTCTTACAATGCTGTCATCAACAAAAAGAAGTTTTTTACCGTTTATAAGTTCCGTAACGGGAATAAGTTTCATTTTTGCTACCTGATTACGGACATTCTGATTAGTCGGCATAAAGCTTCTTGGCCAGGTGGGAGTGTATTTTACGAAAGGTCTTGCAAACGGAACATGGCTTTCATTCGCGTAGCCTATTGCGTGTGGAAGACCCGAATCGGGAACACCGCATACATAATCAATATTCTGCGCTATGTTTTTATCTCTGTCCGTTTTAGCGATTATTTCACCGTTGCGGTAGCGCATAACCTCAACATTTACGCCTTCATAA
>CADAER010000106.1 GCA_902787025.1 Oscillospiraceae bacterium
ATTTGTCTACAATGCCGGCAGACACAGTGACGCCGATGTTGTAATCACAGAACTAGGCGGCACGATAGGCGACATCGAAAGCCAGCCCTTCATCGAGGCGGTGCGCCAGATTTCGCTTGAGGTAGGCAGGGAAAACAGCCTGTTTATACACGTTACTCTCGTGCCGTATCTTCACGGCTCGGAAGAGCACAAATCAAAGCCCACCCAGCACTCGGTAAAAGAACTGCAGGGAATGGGCGTAAATCCGAACATAATCGTTCTTCGCTGCGATGAGCCGCTTGAAAAATCGATTTTCGACAAAATCGCTCTTTTCTGCAACGTAAAGAAAGACTGCGTCATTGAAAACATCACGCTGCCCACTCTTTACGAGGCTCCGCTTATGCTCGAGCAATCGCGTTTCTCGGATGTCGTGTGCCGCGAGCTTGGTCTCGAAACGCAGGCTCCCGACCTTTCCGAGTGGAGCGAAATGGTCTCGCGCATCAAGAACAGCGAAAAAGAGGTTGAAATCGGACTTGTAGGCAAATATGTCGGCCTGCACGACGCTTATCTGTCCGTAGCGGAGGCTCTTCGCCACGCGGGCTATTCGCTCAACGCCCATGTCAATATTAACTGGATTGACTCCGAGAAAATCACACCAGACACGGTTGACGAAATGCTCGGCGGGCTTTCGGGAATAATCGTTCCCGGCGGCTTCGGCGACAGAGGAATCGAGGGTATGATTCTTTCGGCGAAATACGCGAGGGAGCACAATGTTCCCTATTTCGGAATCTGCCTCGGCATGCAGATATCTGTCATTGAATTCGCACGCAATGTCGCGGGAATAGCGGATGCCAATTCGGGCGAGTTTGACGAGCAGTGCAAAAACAAGGTCATCGACTTTATGCCGGGTCAGAGCGACAGCATAGACAAAGGCGGCACACTTCGTCTGGGCGCCTACCCCTGCAAGATCGGTGAAAACACGGTTATGGAGCGCTGCTACGGCGCGTCGGAAATCAGCGAACGCCACCGCCACCGTTACGAATTCAACAACGACTACCGGACCATTCTCAAAGACGCCGGGCTGACTTTAAGCGGTATGTCTCCCGACGGAACGCTTGTTGAAACGGTTGAACTGACAGGTCGCCCGTTCTTTGTCGGCGTGCAGTATCACCCCGAATTCAAGTCAAGACCAAACAAACCGCATCCGCTTTTCAAGGGCTTTATCGAAGCCTCTCTCGGGCGGTAAAAACGGGAGAAAAGGAGCAGAAAGTATGGATACACCCCTCAGATTTACAAAGATGCACGGCCTCGGCAACGATTATCTCTACCATTTCGGAGAAATCGAAAACCCCGCCACCGTTTCAATAAAACTCTCAGAGCGTCATTTCGGCATAGGCTCGGACGGCATCATCCTGATTGAGCCGTCGGAAACCGCCGATTTCAAAATGCGTATTTTCAACGCCGACGGCAGCGAAGCGAAAATGTGCGGCAACGGGATACGTTGTGTGGGAAAATATGTTTACGACAAAGGTCATACGGATAAAACAGAACTGAAAATCGAAACGCTTTCGGGCATAAAAACGCTGAAGCTTCACACCTGCGGCGGCAAGGTTGACAGAGTCGAGGTCGATATGGGAAAGGCCGTCGCCTCCGAACCCGTTACCCTTGACGCGAACGGGCAGAGCGTCACCCTCACTCCCGTAAATGTGGGGAATCCGCACGCGGTTATCTTCACCGGCGATGCGGACAAGGCTCCCGTCGACTCGCTGGGGCCCGTCATAGAGCATCACGGGTTCTTCCCCGACGGAGTTAACACCGAGTTTGTCACCGTCCGCAGCAGAACGGAGCTGCGTATGCGCGTGTGGGAGCGCGGAAGCGGTATCACAATGGCTTGCGGCACGGGCTCATGCGCGAGCGTGGCGGCTGCCGTGAAGGCGGGATACTGCGATAAAAACACCGATGTTTCGGTTGTTCTCGACGGCGGAACTCTCAGTATAAGAGTGCTCGATGACGGCACGGTTATGATGACGGGTCCCGCGGCAACAGTGTGTGAATGCGAGGTGTATGACTGATGATACCCAATACGAATTACGGCAATCTCAAGGACTCTTATCTTTTTTACAATATAGCGCAGAAAACGAAGGCGTATCTCCAAAAGAATCCCGACAAACGCCTCCTGCGACTGGGCATAGGCGATGTATCCCAGCCGCTTTGCCCCGCGGTTATAGAGGCGCTCAAAAAGGGCGT
>CADAER010000107.1 GCA_902787025.1 Oscillospiraceae bacterium
CGGGGATAAGCCTCATATAAGTTCCGTCTTTGAAGCGGACCGCTCCGTCATCATTCTTGCCGCAGGGTTCGACGAGTTCGTTCTGCACGGGCAGAGGAATGTGCAGAAACATCAGGGAAGGGACTTTGCCTTCGCATTGTTTTTCAAGGCTTTTCTGTGTTTCGTTATACCATCCGACCGTCTCTTTTTTTATTTCGGCATAACCCCTGCCCTTCGCTTTGTCGGTCCATGCGCTGTCAAGCATCCAGATGTTGAAAAGAGTTTTTTCTCCGTCCCGGGAAAGAACGGGTATATTGTATGTATCGCAGTCTACGGCGGGATTGTCGGTATTCATCGGCAGGGACATTGAGTATTTTCTGTAAATCTCAATCTGTTCCTCTTTCGTGACGCTGTTCATATCATCGTGATTGCCGTAAATCATTGCAAAAGGAATGTTTCTTTTTTCAAGCGGAACGAGAATATGAGCGAGCGATTTTTCCATTCTGTCGTATTCGGCGCGCCAGCCTTCAGCCACCTTGCGGTTGCCTATGCGGGCATCGAGCAGGTGATTGCCGAGAATGTTGTCGCCCGTAAAAAGCACGAGGTCGGGCTTCACTTTGTCATATGCCGCGTCGAGCATTTTAATCATCGCGGGACGCACGTGAACCATATCCTGCGGATCGGACACCTGCATTATCACTAGTCTGCCGTCGCTGTTGAGTTTAACTGTGTTTGAAGATTTCACTGTTCTGCCTTTCTTTATTGATTTTAATGTTTTTTTCTGTTATTATGCAAACGGAGGAATTAATTATGAAAAAGAATGTATTTAAGATATTTGCCGCGGTAATTCTTGTCATTTCGCTTTTATGCTCCTGCTCCGACAGCCGTGGAGCGCTTGAAATCAAGGAGAAAAAGGTTTCCGGAAACATCAAGGCGGTTGACGGAACCGTTGTTTATTCATACGAGGTTGACTACCCGAAAATCAGGATTCCCGGAAATAAAGAAATCGCTAAAACAATCAATCTGAATATTGAAAATGAAATTGCGAAAATCTCGAAGCCCGCTTTTGACTACATAAAGCAATATGAGGATTTCATATCGCGCGGAGTCCCGTACGCGAGCGGCGCGTCATATTCGGAATCGTTCGAAAAAACATTCAGCAACGATGATTTAATAAGTTTTGAAATAACGCTTTACTGCCATGAGGCGTGCGCAGTGCGCGACACCGAGGAGACAAGAGGAATAACACTTTCGCTTAAAACGGGAGACACCGTCAGCGTTTATGACATTGCCGCCGACGGTGGATATTTCAGAGAAAAAATGTTTACGGAAACGGAAAGACAGCTTTTAAAACTCGGGAAAGAGAAAGACTCGGATGACATCTCGCTTGAAGACGCTTTCACCGTTATTGATACCCAAGGCTTCGAGTGGTATCTGACGGATGAAAACATCTGCATTCTCTTCGCTCCCGGCGATGCCGCTCCGATTATGCTCGGCACACTTAAAGTTGAAATTCCGCTTGACGAACTGATGAATCAGCCCTCAAAAGGAAGCACGGCGTCGGTATCGGGTGTTTCGTCATAAAGAAGGCTCATCAGGAAGTCGGCGAGGTCGTTGATTCCGACTTTTTTCAGGAAGGGTTTCGCAACGGGATTGAGCCTTTTGCCTAAGGCATAAATCGCTCTGCCGTAGGGCGTTGATCTGCTGTAAATCTCGTTGCCCGCCCAGACATTGTTGATGGCTTCAATGAGGAAATCCTTGACAAGCACATTTTCAATGCTGAAATCTATACTGCTGCTTATCATTAGCATTCTGCCGAGCTTTTTAAACAAACAAACAATTTGAATAATAAGATATTATGACAGATATACAAAATATACTTAGCAAAATTGATAACTCCATTTCAGAGTTAACTCAATTGAAAGAGCAATTATTGCAACTTATTACTTCTTTAGAAAATAAACCTAAAGATATTCTATTTATGAGTGAATTATTTACAGGTGTTCCTACATATAATGGATTAAATAGAAGAGTTGCTAATATTCTTAAGGGAAATGATTTATATGATATTCCTGTAGAAGTTTTTATAATAAAGTGCTCTCCTAAAAGATTTTGTTCTTTTAGAAACTCTAGTAAAAAATCTGAGGAATATGTACGAAAAGTTTTAAAAGAAGAACTTTCAATTGATTGGTAATATGAATACTATACTCTTAATAATAGCCTGTTTATTTTT
>CADAER010000108.1 GCA_902787025.1 Oscillospiraceae bacterium
TGTTGCACAAAAGCAGATTTTTGCATATTTCGGCTCCCAGCACCTCTTCGACCGCCTTGCAGTCCTCAATGGTAGCCGCCGCCTCGTGGTCGGCGCGGTAAAAATCTATGCCGAGTTTTCGGAGCGCCTCGTAAGTCAGACGCTCTTTCTCAATTCTTTCATCATCGGGAGCGCCGTGAAAAAGCTCCTTTTTTACGCTTATCATTTCAATCACGCCCTTTCAATGTCATTTTAAACCATAACACGGAAAATGTAAAGAAAAGTAATATTGAAATAAACAGCCGTTTGGTATATTATAAATGTATCAGTTATTGAAGAGGTTGTTATGGCGGAAAAATATGCGGTTTTCATCGACATTGACGGCACCCTGACCTCAAAAAAAGGCATAATTCCCGAAAGGAATTACGAGGTTCTGAAAAGAGCGCAGGAACAGGGGCACAAAATATTCATCAACACGGGTCGCTCAAGGGGAAATATCCCCGACGGCCTTTTTGAAATGCTTTCTTTCGCCGACGGTATGGTCTGCGGCAACGGCTGCCATATCATCCTTGACGGCAAAGATGTTTTCAAGAAGTTTATCCCGGTTCCCGTATTGACAAAACTCATTGATTACATTATGGCGCGCCCCGATATCTGGTGCGTGTTTGAGGGCGAGAAAGAACTTTTTTATCTTGAAGATTTCAGAAAAACAAGGCAGGACAATTTCGGCAAAATCCCGATTGTTTCCGCCGAAAACTATGAGAAAAACTACGCCGACTGCGGAATCGAGGTTGTCGCGGCTGGTCCGAAGCTCCCCGCCGATTTCGAAAAAACCTTTGAGAACGAACTTAATGTTTTCAGGCTTGACACCTATGCCGACTGCGTCGCGTACGGCTGCTGCAAGGCAAACGGTATGCAGACCGTAATCGACCGCTTCGGCATTGACAGGGAACATACAATAGCGATAGGCGACAGCGAAAACGACCGCAATATGCTCGAATTCGCGGGCACGGCTGTCGTTATGGGCAACGCTCCCGACGCAATAAAGAAAATCGCCGATTTCGTAACTCTCAGCAACGACGAGGCGGGAGTCGCGTTCGCCGTTGAAAAACTTGTTTTCGGGGAGTGATTGTTTGCCGCGTAAAATAGAATGGACCGTGCCGCCCGAATACGACGGCATAAAAACAATATCGTTTCTCCGCTCGCGCTGCGGCGTTTCATCGCGGCTTGTCGGCAAGCTCAAAAAGGTCGAAAACGGAATTATGCTCGACGGGCAGCGCATAAGAACAATAGACAGACTGAAAGCCGGCTCTACACTCGAAATCAATATTCCCGATGAAGGCGAAACGCCCGAGCCGATGAACGTTCCGCTTGACATAATCTATGAGGACGGCGACATTCTCGTTATCAACAAATCGCCGTTTACCGCGATGCATCCCACTCACAACCACCAGGGCGACACGCTCGCAAACGCCGTCGCGGCTTATCTTCTCGAAAAAGGGGAGCCGGGTTCATTCAGGGCTGTCGGCAGACTTGACAAAGGCACTTCGGGCGTTGTCGTATGCGCGCTCAATATGTATTGCGCGTCAAAGCTCAACGGAAAAATCGAAAAGGAATATGTCGCTCTCGTTCAGGGGAATCCGGGAGAAAGCGGCAGAATAGATGTCCCGATTTACCGCCCAGATCCTATGAAAACCCTTCGCGCCTGCTCCTATGAAAAAGGCGTTGAACCCGCCGTTACAAACTGGCAGGCGGTAAAGCATTTCGAAAACGCGACGCTTGTGCGTGTCCGGCTCGAAACGGGCAGAACACATCAGATAAGAGTCCACTTCGCGTTTTCCGGTCATCCGCTCGCGGGCGACAATATGTATGGCGGTTTTATGACGGAGTTCCGCCACCAGCTTCTTCACTGCGAAAAATGCTCGTTTATCCATCCCGTAACAAATGAAAAAGTCGAATTTACAGCCGCTTTTCCCGATGACTTTGAAAAGGCGGTTGAACAGCTTGAGCCGGTTTGATTTGACTTTTTAATATGTAAAGGATATAATTATCACACTTTATAAAAGTAATAAGGAGTATAAGAAATGAAAAAGATTATTAAAATTTCTGCAGTAATCCTTGCGCTCGTTATGGCTCTCGGCAGCCTCTGCGCCCGCGGTATCGGAACATCAACCGAGAATCCCTCGGCTACCGAAAAACTCGTTATGGCCACAAACGCAAGC
>CADAER010000109.1 GCA_902787025.1 Oscillospiraceae bacterium
GAAGATTTTTCAACCGTTGCAACTACCTTTGCCTCGGCACTGTCGCCGAAGAAGCGTTCAACCTTCGCGAGCTTTTTTTCCGCATGCTCTTTGAACGATTCTCTCGGGGAACACTTGCGACCCATAATTGTGATTTTCATTAAAATTCACCCCTTTTGAATATTGAAGCCTTAACTTCGAGTTTATTGTAACATATATACAGATAAAAATAAAGAGATTTTTTAGTTTTTTATACAAATATTACAAAAATTTAATAAATTATAAGTTTAAAGCACTTTTGAAGCGTGACGGGTAACATGACAGCCGACATTGACGGCAACAGGAAGCCCCGCGATATGAGTGGGCGCTGTTTCAACAGCGACGCTAAGAGCCGTGACATTTCCGCCGAAGCCCTGCGGACCGATATTCAGACCGTTGATTTTATCAAGCAGTTCTTTTTCGAGCGCGGCGTAAAACTCATCGCCGTTTTTTTCGCTGACGCTGCGGCAAAGAGCCTTTTTCGCAAGATACGCGCACTGCTCAAAGTCTCCGCCGATGCCTACGCCGAGAACCACGGGCGGGCAGGGATTTCCGCCTGCCGTTCTGACTACATCGACTATCCACTCAATTATTTCCTCGCGCGTAACGGACGGAGTGAACATACGAAGCCTGCTCATATTCTCACTGCCGAAGCCCTTCGGCGCCACGGTGATTTTAACTGAATCGCCTTCAACTATTTTTGTATGAAGAACAGCGGGAGTGTTGTCGCCGGTGTTTACTCTTCTGAGAGGATCCCCGACAACGGAACAGCGGAGATATCCGTCTTTATATCCCCTTCCGACGCCTTCATTTACGGCGTTTTCAAAACTGCCGTTTATAAAATGAACATCCTGACCGATTTCGGCAAAGACGACAGCCATACCGCAATCCTGACAAATCGGAATATCAAGCTCCTTCGCCGCGTCAAGATTGTCGCACAAAGCGCACATAACGCCGTGCGCGGGCTCGGTGTTTTCAAGGCCGACGGAGTTTCTGACAATCTCTTCCAGGTCAAGAGGAAGAACTTTATTGGCTTTGATGCAGAGTTCCCTGACCGTATCTGATATTAAAGAAACATCGATTTCTCTCATTTTACTCTCCTCAAAAAAACAGGGGCTTTCGGGCTAACAGCCCATCAGCCCCGAATTATTATCTGTTGCCGCCTCTGCGGGAATATCCGCTGTGGCCGGTATTGGCGGCTCGTTTTAAATCCGCCATTTTTTCTTCGCTCTGTTTTTTGAACTGAGCCATCATATCCTCAAAGGAACCGCCAGTCTGCTGAGTCTGCTTCGGTCCCGTCCACACATTGGGGGCGGGCCTGCGCTCGCTTCTGCGTTCCTTTTCGGTTTCCTCGTCAGCGAAAGAATCATTTTCAGTTTCAAGCTGCATTGCGCGTTTGCTTGAAAGGCTGATTTTCCCCTGCTCGCCGACAGATAAAACTACCGCTTTTACTTCCTGACCTACTTTGAAAAAATCTTCGATTTTATTTACAAAGGTGGTGGAAACTTCGGAAATGTGAATCATTCCCTTCTGACCTTCTCCGATATCGACAAACGCGCCGAAATCGGTAAGACCGGAGATTCTGCCGACAATGACTTCGCCTTCTTTAACTTGCATAAACGGGGTATTCCTCCAAAGACAGATTATTATTAAATGAATAACAAAAAACGATTACTCCGCGTCCGCCGCGTAATAGACACGCTCGTTTTCGCCCGCGTAGTCATATTCGTCACGGGCTATGCGTTCAATGTATTCGTCTTTGTCTTCATTGCTTATTGTCTCTTTTAATTTTTCGTTTTCCTCTTCCTGAACGGAAATCTGCTCGGAAAGCGACGCTTTTTCCTGCTCGACCGCTTTCAGTTTAGCCTGAGTGCTTACAAGCGTAACAACGAAATAAACAATCAGAGCGAGAACAAGCAGAGCGAAAATAATGGGGTATTTTCTTTTTCTGATTAAATCTTTAACCATAATCTCATCTCTTCATTTTTATTGTTCCGAAAAAATAATATCACAACTTATAATTCATTGCAAGAATAATAATAATTAAAGCTGTCTGAACATTGCCGCCGCGTCTTCTTTTGTGGCGTGTTCCGAAACCGTCAGCACTTCATAACGGTTGGTCTGCGAACCGAGTGTGATTTCGATGATATCGCCGACCTTTA
>CADAER010000110.1 GCA_902787025.1 Oscillospiraceae bacterium
CTATGCAATGTAGCATTAAAAAACTCAAAAAGTGATGTAAAATCCCGTGGGTTCAAAACTATACTGGGTTTATGCAAAAATATATCCTTTTTGTGCAGCAAGGACAAAGCGAAAATCCTGTCACCTATGTGGCGGGATTTTCGCTTTGTGTTATTCGTTTTTCAGTATTCAGCATTTTTAAATCTCCCGTAAAAATATATTGATTCGCATGCCGTAAAGGTGTAAAATAGATATATGAAACTTTCAATCCTACTGCCGGCGAGGGAATGAACTCCTTCCGCAGCGAAATAATAGCCAGAAAACAGACAATCACCGAATTATTTTTGACGGGAAAAGGGCTTATGAAATTTTTATTCGCAAGTGACACATTCAAAGGCAGCCTGACAAGCGAACAGACTGCTTTCCTGCTTGAAAAAGCGGCGAAAACGGTATTTGAAAACTGTGAATGCCGTTCTGTCCAAGTCGCCGATGGAGGCGAAGGCACCGTTGACGCGGTAATTGCCGCTGAAAACGGTCGGATTGCGGAAGCACAGGTTCACGACCCGTTGATGCATCCGATCACTGCCTGTTACGGCGTCATCCGTGAGAGCAAAGCAGTCATTGAAATGGCTGCCGCTTCGGGACTGCCGCTGGTGCCGGAGCATCTCCGCAATCCGATGAACACCACCAGCTTCGGAACGGGTGAGTTGATTCTGCACGCTCTGGACAGCGGATACAGGGATATTTCCATTGCGATCGGCGGTTCCGCTACCAATGACGGGGGAATGGGATGCATGCGCGCACTGGGCGTCCGTTTCTTCGACAAAAACGACAACGAACTGCAGGGCTTCGGAAGAGATCTGATCCATATTTCAAAAATGGATATCAGCGGCATTGACAAGCGGCTTAATGAGTGCCGGCTCACCGTCATGTGCGACGTAAAGAATCCGCTCTGCGGTGAACACGGAGCGACCAATACCTTCGCAGAACAAAAAGGCGCGACAGAGGACATAAAGCGGCAGCTGGAAAACGGAATGACGCATTATCGCGATATGATCAAATATGAGCTGGGAATTGACTGCGACGCGATTGAAGGCGCGGGTGCCGCAGGAGGCTTGGGCGCTGCGTTGAAGGTGTTTTGCAACGGAGAAATGAAATCAGGCATTGAAACCGTTCTTGAGTTGATCCGATTTGACAGCCGCCTTGACGGTGTCGATCTGGTCATTACGGGAGAGGGAAGAACTGACCGGCAAAGCTGCTTCGGCAAAGTCATGAGCGGCGTAGGTACACACGCAAAGGCAAAGGGTATCCCTGTTATCGGGCTTTGCGGCTCACTCGGAGAGGGTGCAATGGACATCTGTCATTTTGGCGTCAATTCATTAATGACCACCGTGAACGGATTATTCCGTATCGTAAAAGTCGGCATGCAGCTTCAAAACCCGAATTGACACGAAGAACAGAGGGATAAACATGTTTTCTGATTTTATCATCCGAAGCAAAGCTGACCTGATTCACGCAATCCATACATTCGGCTTTCTGCCGTTCTTTGCCAATTCCATCGAGGGCTTTTCGATTGAAGAGCACATTACGACGGATTGCTGGTATCACAGTGACAGCGGCGTCTGGAGCGCATGGGAATGGAAAGGACCCGTTATCCGTGAAACAGGCTGTGCGTATGGCAAATTTTTCGAGAAAAAAGCCTGCTATATCAGTCCCGAATGGTTTCCCGTTTTCGCAAACTACAGGCGCGACGGCTATGACTTCGACGCACGCTACGACGACGGTCTTGCGGGATACCGTGATAAGCTGCTCTATGAGCTGATTGACAATAACGCGCCGATTATCTCCAAAGAACTGAAAACCCTCGGCAATTTCCGCAAGGGAGGAAACAAGGGCTTTGATACTATCATCAGCCGCCTGCAAAGCCGGTGCTATGTGGTAATCAGCGATTTTGTTTACATGAAGGATAAATACGGCAAACCCTATGGCTGGGGTGTTGCGGAATATTCTACTCCCGAGCAGTTTATGGGGGAACATTTTTCCGAAAATGTTTACAGGGAGTTTCCCGAGGAATCCTATGATAAGCTGCTGGCGCATTTTTGCCGGCTCTTTCCGAATGAGGACATAAAAAAGTTAAAAAAATTTCTGGGATAAACAGTGCATACGGGCGGTTCAGTCCGTATGCACTGCTTTTTATTTTATACATAAAATTTTTTCGCTTTCTCAAACATTCTCTTGTAATTGATTGCGTATTTTAGTATAATTATAGAATAATAATGTAATTATTTTATTTATTTTTTCTTTTTGTCAATCAAACATCACTCGAAGAACTCAGATGAAAGGTGAGAAAATGAAAAACAACGGAAAAATCATCAACAAACTCTTTCGCAATTCCGTCATCAGTATTATTTTGGCAGCTATCGCGACCATGATCGGAATTGTCATCGACGGTATTATTATCGGCAGGTTTCTCGGAGAGGACAGTATGGCTGCATATGGGCTGGTAACGCCGATTATCAACCTTTCAACGGCATTCAGCGGCATACTCGCGACAGGCGCACAGATCATCTGCGCACAGCACCTCGGTGCGGGAGACAAAAAAAGCGCACGCCGCGCGTTCTCGATGTGTATGATCATCACCGTTATTGTTTCGGCAGTCATGATGGCGGGCGTGCTGATTTTCAGAAACGATATCAGCGTTCTGCTCGGTGCTCACGGAAAATCGGCTCATCTTTTGCAGCCGACCGCGGATTATCTTCTCGGTATTGTGTTCTCGTTCCCGTGCGTACTGTTCCTTTTCGAGTTTAACTCACTGATGCGCCTTGACGGCGACGCGAACCGTGTGATTGTCGCAGTCGTGGTGATGACACTGCTCGATATTGCGGGAGACCTTGTCAATGTGCTGATCGTTCACGGCGGCATGCTCGGTATGGGACTGACAACCTCCATCAGCTATTTCGCTGCGCTTGTCATTATGCTGCTCCATTTCACGAAAAAGGATATCATTTTCCGCTTCTCCTTTAAGGGTCTGCGGATGAAGGATTTAGGTGAGATAATTGCCACGGGTTCCTCCTCGGCAGTCGGCTCCGCTTCCTCCATGCTCCGCAACGCGGCGCTCAACCAGATTATGGTAGCGTCCGTCCTGTCCAGTACGGCTGTTGCTGCTCTCGGCGTCCTTGAGCTTCCGGCACGCCTCGTCAATGACGCTCTGGTATGCCGCGTGGCGCCCGGTATGCTTCCCGTCGCAGAGCTCCGCGACGTTCTGGGGATTCTTGCCGGACTGGAAAAGGCTTGCCACCTCATCGCAGCCAGAGAGCGCCGCAGATACACAGAGAGCCGATGCTGCAGCAAAGGCGCAGAAAACAACATGGGAGAGCCTGCCTTTCATTCAAAACCTCACAAGAAGCACGGCATGATGCCGATTGCCCTGATTTTATCAGATATAGTTTGTCAGACCGCGGGAGATCCGCGGCAGAGTCCGCTGAGAGCATTATAATCCAGCTATAAAAATGTGACACAGGCGACAGAATGG
>CADAER010000111.1 GCA_902787025.1 Oscillospiraceae bacterium
CGTCCATAAGCGATAAATCCTGAATAATAATATCCGCCATCCACAGACCGCTGTCAATGCTCTTCGTGTCAAGCTTCTGCGGCAGTTCGCACCATTCGCTCATCTCAAATTTAACGCCCGGATATTCTTCTTTCATCTTATTGCCGAACCATGTCTTCGCGCCGAGGTCGTTATCCATCCTGTAGCTGTGACCACTGTAATATTCACAGTAGTCTCTGAGAATATCGCTTTGCAGGAATTTGTCAACGTAATCAAAATACTGCCAGGTGAGCTGCCCGCTCTCAGGCCCTCTCAGCCCGTATTTCACGTCTCTCTTCTGCATTTCAGTCGCGAACATTTCAAGCAGCTTGACACATTCATCGGGCTCAAAATGGCAGCCCTCCTGCGATATATAATCGCCGTTCCAGCCCCACTGAGGCTCATTTACAGGCGATATCGCAACAACAGGGTAGCCCATTTCAACGAACTTGTCCGCTATTGTCAGCAGATAATCGACAAACAGCGGGTAGTTTTCCTCGGGCAGATTGCTCTTGTGCTCGTCATCTCCGCCGTAACCTCTGCCGTTCAATGTCATTGACCAGTGCGGGGAGTTGCAGAAAAGAATCACCTCTTCGGCGCCGTATTCAATCGCCTTGTCAAGCATTCTTCTCGCGTTCGCGTCGCGTGTAAAGTCATATTCAAGCTTGCCAGTTTTCTCGTTGAGATAATAAAAACTTTCGGTCCGTCTTTCACGAAGCCAGATTCTTGAGTCTTCAATATCATTTTCGCCCGCGCCGACATTGTAACGGTATGTTTTGAGACCCAGTCCCGTTTCCTTGTCATAGAGCAGACGCGCGATTTCGTCAACCTCATTTTCATCCTCAATAAGCTGAGACCACCAGCACGAGGATGTGCCGAAGCCTTCAAACTCCTGATGCTCTTCAAAAATGTTGACGTTCAAAATATGCTCACTCCCGCTCAGTGCGAATAGAATGGTCTGGAAAAACGCCGCCACGGCGCACATAATACGCAAAAACATTGCACTCACTCCGTCAATTCAGAAAGTTTTATTTTGCCTGCTTTTCAGCGCGTCTTGCCTGCGCCTCCAGCTTACGCTTCGCCGCCGCTTCATCGGCGGCTTTCTTTTCCGCAAGATGCTTCTCGTCAAGACGCTTTCTCGATTCATCATAATCCGCCGTAAACAAGTCTATATTCTCATAGGCTTCGCAGAGCGTAACATGCCTCTGAGCCCAGATATAAGGCTTCATAACCTTGCCGTAGCGGTTGCGCCTGCGGTTCGCGTCCTTGATTAAAAGACGCTTCTCTGCGCGCTGTTCCTTCGTGTCTTCGGGCAGATCGAAAAGGCTTTCATAGTCGTCGGCGGAGATTTCCTCAACAGCGCTTTCGGGGTGCGTATCAATAACCTTCGCGCTTCGTTTGACAGCGCGCGCCATACCGATAGCGTCCGAGCGAAGAGTTCTCTCCTCCTTGCATTCGCCCTGAGGCAGAGCGACGGCGATTTTTTCGAAATCGGTATCAAGATTTCCCGCTTCGCTTCCGGCCATAAGACGGCAGAGCTTTATAAACTCAGTGCCGAAAGAGGTTCCGTAGCGGTTGAGCTCGCGGCCGAGGAATTCAGCAATCTCAATTTCTTCATTGTGATTTCTGATTTCCTTGTTCTTCGCTTTTCTCTCCTTTTTGTCAAGGCTTGAGTCTTCTTTTATTTTGTTAAGCTTTTCTTTGTCGATATATTCCTTCATACTCTGAAGCGCTTCACACGCCTCGCAGTAAACATCGTCCTCCAGCAATCCCGCCTTTTTGTCCTCAACCGCGCTGCGCAGCCTGACAACTCTAACGACAGCCTTCTGGTCCGTTTCAGTCAGGTCATAGAGGAACCACGGCAGTATGTCTATAACCGCGCCGACAAGCGAAATCATAAGCAGCTTGTCAAGCAGGGTGTAAAGCACATTCCCGCTGTTGTAGGTTCCGTTTTCGTTATAGACATTTAAAACGGTATAATCCGTGCCGTCAAAACCGTTTCGTTTATAAACCCACGGCACGAACAGGTTCGTCACCGCGCCGACTGCGCCGCCTACATAGGTGTCAACAACTCCGAATGAACCGTCTATGCGCTCGCCGCTGATATACTGCTGATAGTCTCGGATATCCGATTCCATCGCTCTGTC
>CADAER010000112.1 GCA_902787025.1 Oscillospiraceae bacterium
GACCGAGAGCATAGTTGTTTTCCCCGATGGCGTGGGCGTTCTACCCTGGATGGTCTGCGGCAACAATGAAATAGGCAGGGCAACAGCGGAGAAAATGAAGGATTACCGCATAGTCGTATGGACTCTTCACGGAATTTACGGCGCAGGCAAAACGATGGATGAAACGTTCGGACTTATCGAAACGGTTGAAAAAGCCGCGAAACAGTTTATTCTGACATCCCGTTTTGAAAAGAAAAACATCATCACGGATGAAAACCTTGTCTCTCTCGCCGAAGCTTTCAATATCACTTTCAAAAAAGAATTTCTTGATTTATAATCAACTCAGAACACCGGTTTGTCTTATTGATTAAATCGGTGTTTTTTATTGAAAATATCCGCGCCTTATGATATTATAAATCAGTAATGATTATATAAATAAAGAGAGGAATAAATATAATGAAAAAAGTAATTAAAACGGCGGCAGGCATTGCGGGAATAACGGCGGCTTCATATATGACCGTAGGCGAGGTGTTTTACAACCTTTTCCTTACAAGAGGCGGAATAAGCTTCGCGCAGAAATTCCAGACAAAATCATCCGACGGCGATGAGCAGAACGAGATTTTCTCGACAAATGAAGCGGTCAAGGAAGGCGACAGATGGTATGCCGAAAACGAGAAAACCAGAATAGAAGTTTACACCCGCGACGGCAGCAAAAGGCACGCCTATATGATTAAAACGAAAGAGCCTTCGCACAAATATGTAATTACCTGCCACGGCTACACATCAAAGCCCTCCGATATGGGCTTTTACGGTATGGAGTTTCAGAAACGCGGCTATAATGTGATTATGCCCGCGCTCGACGGTCACGCGGACAGCGAAACAAACAAGATTTCAATGGGCTGGCACGACCGCCTTATTGTCGTCGCGCTTACTTATTATATAGCGGAGCAGGATCCGCAGGCGCAGATTGTTCTTCACGGCAACTCAATGGGCGGGGCTACCGTTATGATGACCACGGGCGAAAAGATGCCCGAAAACGTAAAATGCTGCATTGAAGACTGCGGCTACACAAGCGTATGGGATGAATACAAGGTTCAGCTCAAAGCGATGTTCGGCATTGATAAGCTTCCCGTCCTGCAGGCGGCGAATACGGCGGCTAAGATTCACGCGAAACTCGATTTCAAGGAAGCGTCATCGCTCAACCAGGTAAAAAAATCCGTAACGCCTACCTTGTTTATTCACGGTGAGAGAGACACTTTTGTTCCGTTCTGGATGCTTGAAACAAACTATTCCGCCGCGGTATGCGAAAAGGATAAACTTGTTGTTCCCGATGCGGTTCACGCTGTTTCATCGCTTGTTCATCCCGAACTTTACTGGGGCAAAATCGACGAATTTACCGCAAAATATATCACGGATTGATAAACCGTCCCGCTCAGACGGGCGGGACTTGCTTTTCGCGTTTAATCTGATTTAAGGAGTCTTTTATGAATTACGATGTTGTGATTATCGGCGCAGGTCCCGGCGGCATTTTCACCGCCTATGAACTCTCAAAAAACAACCCGAGGCTTAATATCGGCGTTTTTGAGCTCGGAAATCCGCTTGAAAAAAGAATCTGCCCGATTGACGGCGAAAAGGTTAAATCCTGCATCAAATGCAAAACCTGCGCTATTATGAGCGGTTTCGGCGGCGCGGGCGCTTTTTCCGACGGCAAATACAATATCACCAACCAGTTCGGCGGCACGCTTTACGAATATATCGGCAAAAACGAAGCGCTCGACCTTATGCGCTATGTTGACAATATCAATATGTCTTACGGCGGCGAAGGCACAAAACTCTACTCAACCGCCGACACGAAAATCAAAAAAGCCTGCCTTGAAAACGGTCTTCATCTCCTTGACGCTCAGGTCCGCCATCTCGGCACGGATATCAACTACAAGGTGCTTGAAAACCTTTACTCCGATTTAAGCGAAAAGGTGAGTTTTCATTTCAACACCGCCGTTCTCTCGGTCAAAAAACTTGAAAACGGTTATGAGATTGAAACGGAAAAAGGCAGGTATTCCTGCAAATACTGTGTTGTTTCCGTCGGCAGAAGCG
>CADAER010000113.1 GCA_902787025.1 Oscillospiraceae bacterium
CGTCTCCTCCTTCAATTCGCGCAAAGCGGCTTCCGTCAGGCTTTCGCCGAAGCGCACCCTGCCGCCGACAGAATAGTAAAACGCGCGTTCCTCGTTCGGGTTCCGCGCCATCAGTATTTTCCTGCCGTTGGTAATGATCACGCCCACACGGTAGTTGAAATTACCGCGCTCGGTTTGAAATGTACAGTCCATAACTCAATCCTTCTCATAAAATACAATGGTCATTTTGTCGTTGATAATTTCCGTTTTGCCCGTTTGATGATAGCCGAGTTTTTCGTATAAATAGCAGTTTCCACGCTCCTGCAAAATGGTATCGAGCTGCCAGTGCAACGCGCCGTGGAGCCGCTCGGCTTCCATGATTGCCTGCTGCGCGTAGCCCTTGTTGCGGTGCTCGGGCATAATGAAAATCGGAGAAATCCGCTTGCGCGTCACGCCGTCTTTGCAGTCGATCACACGTATCACGCCGACCTTTTCACCGTCCGCCGTGATGAAGTAATAGGTCGTTTCGGGCTGATTAAAACGCCAAATAATCTTGTCAATTTTCTCTGTTGCAGGACTGGTTTCGGTGTCGTGATATTTTTCATACAGCTCCAAAAACGCTTCCACCTGCATTTCCCAAATCGTCTGCAAATCGTCAAACCCGGCTTTCCGTAATTCAATTTTCGGGGAGTTCATATTTATAAACAGACCTCCTTGTATGCTTTGAATTTATTATATCATCATCCCTCTTCACATTCAAGCCAAGAAAACGAAAAAGCAGCTGCCGCGCGTCCTTTGACCTGCGGCAGCCGTCTTTTATCCGTTCAGCTGTTGATTCATTTTTTGATATTCCGTCTAATGCTCAGGGAAACGGCAGCTTTCTTTTGACGATCGCCCGCAATACATCAAGAAATTTTTTAGAACTGTCCTTGACTAATCATCGGATTTGGAGTATACTATAAGCATCATTTTACGCTTCAAAAAAGGAGAACGACAATGGGATTTTTTGACAAACTGCTTAGCGGTATCCTATCCGAAAATGAAAGCAACGCGGCACAGGGCGATCAAAATGCAGCCCCCGCCGCTGTTCCGGATGAGCCGCAGACGATGGAACTGCGCTTCGGCAGTCCCACTCCTGTTCCGTACAATACCGAGGTGTGCGGAACTTCCGTGACCCTTGGATTAAGGTACGCCGGAATGGCAAAAGTTTCCGCAGCCGACGCTGCCAAGGTAAAAAACTGCGGCGGATTGGAGGCTTTGCAGGATAAACTGACAGAAGAAATCATCGCCGCCGGAGACGAAGCATGGTTGCAATGCAGCGCCGCAAAAATACCGTTTTCGCGTTTGCAAACGCAGACACCGAATGTTGAGAGAGAAATCAAAGACAGGCTGGAAAAAGAATGGCTCGATCAATACGGCGTCCGGCTTGAACACTTGGGACTGGTGCAGCTATCCATGACAGAGGACAGCCTCAAAATTTACAAAGACATCATGAGAGCACAAATGAATTAGAATGGGAAGAAATTGACAGGCTCGGAGCGTCATGCCCGAGCCTGTTCCCATATCTTCTTTACCGCATAAAATCCGCTCTGCATATACGAGTGCCAAACGCGCGGAGTGGGACTTCACTTCCTCGGGTGTTCTTCCCGCTTGGATTTCATAATCCTCGAGCCGTTTCAGCATCAGCTCTTTTCCCGTTTCGGAAAACGGCGCGGTGTTCTCGAAACAGATAAAGATACCGTCCGGCTTCAGGGCTTTGAAGCAATTTCTGACCGCCGCAACTCTTTCCGCTCTGTCAAAATAATGGTGCGACTGGATCGCCGTGACAACGTCGAAAAGGTTTTCAAAATCGAGCTTTTCCGAACCAACGCAGTGGAATTCGCAGGGTTGACCTTTAAGCTTTTCTCGCGCGTCGGCAAGCATTTTCTCAGACGGATCACAAAGCACCAGCTCCAAGAGATTAACCCTTTGAATCGCCATCTGACCAAGATTTCCCGTACCGCAGCCGGTGTCCAGCACTGCAATCGGCCTGCCGCCGCAATATGCCCGAATCACACTGAAAATCTGCTCATATATCTCATCATAAAACGGAATCACTTTCCGCACGTTTTCGTCATACCGGT
>CADAER010000114.1:0-1418 GCA_902787025.1 Oscillospiraceae bacterium
TCATCCCTGCCGAGCTCAAGGTCGCCGAACTCATGCGGAAACCATTCGCACTCACCGCGGAAAACCAACCCGCCTGTATCGGTAATCTCAACGGGTTTGCCGTCAAAATCTTTTAATTCCACATCGTCCTCCGGATAAAACAGATTTATAATTATTATATCACAATTCCTGCGTTTTGCAATCGGTATTATCCGTTAAACCGGACAAAGCATATGAAAAAAGCACGGAATAATCCGTGCCTTTTGTTCATCCGTCTTCTTCAACGGGTTCTTCTTCATTGAATGTGTAAGTGTATTCGCCGCGGAAGTTTTTCTCGTTGTCATATCCCGCAACATATATCTGTCCGTCGGCAAATGTCATCATTGTCGCTATATAACCGTCACTATTGGTCTTGCCGCCGTCAAGCATAATTTTAAAAGGTGCTTCGCCCGGACGGAAATCAAAATTCAGCCTGTGCTTGTGACCGCCTACAAGCAGGTCGATTCCCATATCCGAAAGAATGTCAACCCAGTTGTTGACGTAACGGTTTTTGATATTCGGTATATGAACCACACAGATTTTATACTGCGCGTCTTCATCAAGCGTCAGTGACTTCATCCATTCGGTTTCCTCGGCGACATATGTAGTGTAGTCAACAAGTCCGCTGTATGTCCAGTCCGAATCAGATTTGTCCTCGCCCGAATCAAGGCAGACAAACTGTATGGGACCGTATCTGCAAGTAAAGTAATGACCGCCCGTTGTCGTTTTGAAAATTCTGACCGATTCGCTTCCGTATTCGCCGCGGTTTTCATGGTTGCCTCTTGTGTAGATAACGGGAACCGTGCCGTTTGAGAAACGGTGCGCATAGTTGAGAACCTGTTTGAATTTATATGCGGCAGTCATAAAGCTGACCTCATCGCCGTTCATAATAATAAGGTCGGGCTCAACATCAAAGCAGCTCACCGCCTTCGCCGCGTTATCGGGGTTTTCGTGAATATCAGATATAACAAGAGCGTTTATTTTTTCCTGTCCCGAATAACCTTTGAAATCAACCGCTTTTGAAGAAACGGTTCTTCCTTTGACCGCGACATAAGCCCTCCTTGTGCCGACATACTGTGAGTGATATGTATATGTGTTGTTGTCGAGATGCGCCTTTGGAATACGGACGCTGTGAATAGTGTCCTCCGAGCGGATGGCGGCGTTTTCTTCATCAAATAAAGTGTAATCCTCACCGTCATAAGTGTAGGTGACATAACCTGTTCCCGGCAGGCTGGTGGACCATATAACAGTATACATATCGTCTCCGCTCTCGAAAACCGAAGCCTCATTGTCAATGCGGAACAGCAACGTGTTCAGCGGAAGTCCCAGAGCGGACTGAATAACGATTATTGCCGAAACAATTACATTGAAAACCATATTCACAACATACATTTACCGGA
>CADAER010000114.1:1438-2399 GCA_902787025.1 Oscillospiraceae bacterium
TCGCCTGAAAATACACTACCATTATAGTAGGCAGATGCTCTGCTGTAAATAAAAAAGCGCAAAATATTATGCGGTTTTCGAAAAAAAGAACAGATGAATCCTATACTGTAATGTCCCGGATGAAAAACACCGCCGCTATATTTACCTACTCACATATTGACTTGATAGGTTTTAAGTGCTATAATAGCGAACGCAAATTATAATTATGGGGTTAAACAGGAGAAAATGGAAGAATATATAATAAGTGAAACGAAAGATTTCTTAGCCCTTTCCACTCTTTTTAATGAGAGCGGAATGGGCGGTAAAATAGAGGAGCGTATGCCCGAAAGAATAATAAAAATGTGGCGTATGGACAATCCCGAAACAGGCGAACTGATGGCGGCTTCAACATTTGAAATCCGCGACGGCGTTTATACTCTGGGCGACATCGCCGTCCGCAACGACCTTCACTGTAAAGGTTACGGCAAAGTTATGCAGAAAGTCGTTTTCGACGAAGCGAGACGAAACGGAGTGAAAGAACTCTGGGCTTGCGCAAAAGAGCCCGCGTATTATCTCCATAGCGGATGGGAGAAAATGGTTTGGGACGAATCGCCCAACATTGCCGTATATTGCACATCGTGCGGAAAACGCGGCAACGCCTGCCATCCCGAAATTATGAGATACACATTGAAATAAAAACGAAAGATAAATCTATGAAAGCAGACCTGTTATTTACGGAATTTGAAACAGACGGAGAGGATACATCCCCCGAAGTTTCCGAACTGAATATCATCAGCGGAGGGTGCCGGCTTTACGGTTATCTCCTCTCGCCCGACAAAAGAATAAAGGCCCCTTATCCCGCCGTGATTATGTCTCACGGTTTTCCGGGATACACCACAAACAACGACCTCGAACTTGCTCTGATGAGAGCGGGCTGCGTGGTTATTCATATGAATCACAGAGGCGCGTGGGGCAGTGAGGG